>SBAV01000212.1 GCA_005239965.1 Methylobacter tundripaludum | reverse complement strand
GGGCTGGGGTGAGGAGAATAAAACCAACAGCTTAAATTTCCCCTCATCCCAACCTTCTCCCTCTGGAGAAGGGGGCGTGTTCTTAACTTAATGGCAGTGCCTCCCCACATCTCCAGTGATAGCGCTTGAGCAATGTGCTTTTATCTTACCCTGAATAGGCATTTATTGTTACCATGCTGATTTTTAAAGTGCGTCTATAAAACCTATCTGAAATAATTCTAAGGTAGTATTCATACCTTAGATTCATGAATTGAAGGTGAACATAATGATAACAACGCTATTATTTATTTCTGTGTGCTTTTTGGCTTACGCCAACGGTGCCAATGACAACTTCAAAGGTGTTGCCTCACTGTATGGCAGTGGTGCAACCAATTATCGCCGTGCCTTAACCTGGGCTACGGTCAGTACGCTGGCGGGTTCTTTGTGTGCGCTGTTTTTGGCTAACGCTTTGCTGGTCAAGTTTTCCGGCAAAGGCGTTGCGCCTGATGCACTGATTCAATCGATTCCTTTTATGGCCGCCGTAGCAACAGGTGCCGGATTAACGGTGATTATCGCCACGCGCTTTGGTTTTCCCATTTCAACAACACATGCTTTATTGGGCGCTATTGTTGGTGGCACGTTAGCAGCCGCGCCTGATGCTATCAACATAGCAGCCCTACAGAAAAACTTTGTCTTACCCTTACTGTTAAGTCCGTTAATCGCCATACTGTTGGCTATCGCCGTCTATTCAACACTTAAACAAGTCCGGCAAAGTTTAAATATTGGTGAAGACTTATGCGTGTGTACAGAAGACTTTTTGACTAGCAAAGCCAATTTTGTAGTCTTGCAAACCACATCAGTCACTGTAGCACAAGAAACCGATTGGGAAATCACTGTGGATAATGCTGTTGATTGCCAAAAGCGTCAGGCGGCTAAAATATTAGGTCTTAATGTAGAGCGTGTATTGAATGGCTTGCATTTTTTCAGTGCCGGTACGGTCTGTTTTGCGCGTGGATTAAACGACACCCCCAAGATTGCTGGTCTGTTATGGTTGGCGCCAAATTTTGCCATAGAGTGGGTTATTGTAATTATTGCCACGGGCATGGCTTTAGGCGGCATGTTGAATGCACGGCGAATAGCCGAAACCATGAGCCATAAAATTACGTCCATTAGCCCAGGGCAAGGCTTGTCCGCCAATTTAACCACCGCATTTTTAGTGACCTTTGCCAGTAAGCTTGGCTTACCGGTCTCCACTACGCATGTATCAGTAGGCGCGTTATTTGGCATCGGCATACGCAATCGCACCGCCAATATTCGCATGGTGCTGTCAATCTTATTGGCCTGGGTTTCAACCCTGCCGTGCGCAGCTCTGTGTACTGCGGGCATGTATATGCTGATTAATACACCCGTCTAACTATCATGTTTTAATGCGTTGCCATTAATTGGCTCAACATTGTTTTATCGAGAAACTGCATGTCAAACCGTATTACCACAGAACAGTTAAAGTCTGATCTTACCCCGCACTGGATAGTTGTCGCCATTATGTTGATGTTATTGGCGGGATATATTGTCGCCTGCCAAAACATGGTTGAAGGATTGCCCCAATCTTTGCCTGAATCTGAACGCATCTGGATGAGAACGCTGTGCTATGCGCTTGCTATTGTCATGTTTCCGTTGACCAACCTCATTCGGCACATCCAACTCCGGTTAAATCAGACTATGCCCGGTGCTAAACCGGCAAAAAAACGTTATTTATTGACGATTATGGTATCCATGTTTCTTATTCATGGTGTTGGGGTATTGGGCATTGTCATGTTTCTTCTTGGCGATGATTTCAATACCTTATACATATTGGCGGGCATGGCAGCTTTAGGTGCGTTTTTATACCGGCCTAAGCTCGATGAATACATGAGTATTGTTGAAGCGCTGGATGCTCAAAATCGTGTAATTATTCAGTCCCCTCCTTGAAAAGGAGGGGCTAGGGGAGGTTCTTTAAATAAATCCCCCCTTAATCCCCCCTTTTCAAGGGGGGAGGTGAATAAGTACAAAATCGTTAGTTATATGTCGGCCATCATCTTCTTGCCCCATCCAGATAAAGCCATAAAGGACTATGTACGAAAAGAAATCTTAGCGAGGTTAAAAAATGAATTGTTTTAGTTACAAAGGTTATCAAGGTTCAATTGAAACCAGCTTAAAAGACCGCTGCTTATTTGGCAAAATTCTCAATATCACGGATTTGATTTTGTATGAAGGCAATACACTGGAAGAACTTGAAAACGATTTTCAAGAATCAGTCGATGACTATCTTGCAACCTGCAACGCATTAAACCGAGAACCTAAAAAACCCTTTAAAGGCTCGTTTAATATCAGAATCGGCCAGGAATTACATGAGAAAGCAGTAAGAAAATCAGCTGAATATGGCAAGTCGCTAAATGACTACATTAAGGATGTCATTAGCAAGGATGTTCAGTCTTTTAATCTTTAGCCTGAATGCTCACCGTTCATCTATCATGTTTGATTATTCCCGTTATCTCAACTGGACAACCCGAAGGCGGCTTTGTTGTCTCATTTCCAGATATTCCAGAAGCCATTACCCAAGTCTAGCTGAAACGGGACAACTGGAAACAACCCCACGCATGTGGGGAAGACTGTTCTATTTCTATGTTGGACATTTAGGCGGCTTGTTGTGCTTTTTTATTAACTGATGTTACGCACCCGCCACT
>SBAV01000364.1 GCA_005239965.1 Methylobacter tundripaludum | reverse complement strand
CGATGACAATGCCGTTAAAAAGCCCAAGATCCATGTGAGTGTTTTTGAGCGCATTTCTCAAGGTATTCTTGGATATGCCCCCGGTAATATACCTGCCACGTTCGAAGTCGTTGATAATCAAGGAAAACATAAAAAATATGATGCTATCCCTCATCTTGTTAATAACGCAATTGGGAATATGGCTCCACCTTCGCTGTTGGATCAATCCGCATCACATATTACGGCACGCCGCATACTCCACTTGGTATTTTTGATCTATTCGCTGTTTACCTTGTACTGGTTAGTACGCGGCGATTTGGCTGATCCCAATGTAGGGCTGTTCGGTACCCTGAAAATATTGGTTTCCCCCGATGGCTTACTGGACAAGGTAGTCGCATTGTTTTGGGATCATAAAATTTTCATCTTTGTGGGAGCCGTCATCTTTGGTTGTAGCGTTTATGTCCGAAAAAGAATGGAGAGAATTTTTTCAGAATTCTGGTCAAAGCTTCGCTCTGAGCTGGAAGAATTGTTAAGTGAGGAAAATAAAACAAGCTAAGGAATGGCACCCTTCAAAAGTAGTGAACAGTTTGCGAAAGAATTGTGCCAACTTTAGGCGTGAACAAGTAAAGCACTAAGCGCTAACACAATGATTTTGTATGGATTATAAAATAAGCATCTTGATAATTTTTTGACGAAAATGACTGTTCGCTACTTTTTTCACGAAAATGAAGGGTCTAAGGAACATGCATAAAATAACTTGAGCAAATGTGAATTCAACCAGAGGACAATACCATGCGCAAATTCATTAAATCACTGCCGATGGCCTTATTATTAGGCTGCGCAACACTTACCACCCCCACAAATGCCGCTTTGCAAGCCAATGCCCCTTTATCGCAACGGGACTTACAAAACCCGGCCATCTCGCAATCAGGCGGTGGCTTTGTAGCTAGCGAGGCTAAACAGCTCCTGGAATTTTGTATTGAGCTCAATAATCAGGATAGCCGAACAAGCAGCGCCGACCTTGAATTTACAGCCAAACCGGACGGCTGGAAAATCGTGTATGACAGCCGTCATCCAGGCAATACCGAGTGGAACAAAAAATGGCCGGTCACGACAACTGACTCGGATCCCAACAATCCGGAAAAAAACGGCTTTGGCCCTTTCAATAATGCCTGGTTGTTATTAAAGTCAGACAACGATCCTACCCAGTATGCTATTGCAATCCGTGGTACCGTCGGTGAAACCCGCAGCATTATTGCTGATGCGCTTATTACCACCGTACCGGCACAATCTGGCATTAAGCTGCGCGATGGCAGGCTTTTGCCCATCACCTTTGCAGCCACGCCGAAAGCAGAGCTGCATCTGGGCTTTGCCTATGCTGCATTTACTATGCTTTTTGAACAAGAACACGGCATACTGCGAAAACTGCGTGAGACAAAGTTACCGGCTAACGCCCAACTGTTCATCACCGGCCACAGTCAAGGAGCGGCTATTGCCACGGTGGTACACTCCTTCCTTTATTATGCGCTGACCGATCCTACGGATCGCTACAAGTTAAATCTTAAATTAAAACCATTCAGCCCTTCCGGTATCCAGATTAAATCCTATCTTTTTGCCCAACCCAAACCCGGCAACTTGCAATATGCCGAAGATTTTGCCCGCATTGCCAAAGATACGTCCTATGCTGTTAACAATGATCTCGACCCCGTGCCGCAAGTACCCTTGAGCTTACAAGTGCCATCGGAAGTCGTAAAAGGCGTCGCTGATGAAAATAAAGGCAAAGGTAGTTTGTTGGATCGGCTGGGATTTGATGGTCTCAAGGTCGTTACCGATTTCAATCAGATGATTAGGGATAGAATTGCAAAACGCGGCGAAGATCACGTCGCCAAACGCTTTGATGAAAAAAAGGTGAATCTGGATCTGCAATATTTTCAAGGCGCAGAAACCCCAGCCCCATTGCCGGCAACCTCGCTGAATTACACTTTGGCCGGCCAGTTGATTCCCCTGTTCGGCCTGGAAAAAGGCGGTGATTTATATCCCATCGGCAATGGCAAGGATGTTTTACTCCAGCATCATGCGACCAGTTACCGTAAGCTTATGGAGAAGCAAATTCCGTAACAGGTTATCGGCTCCACTTGGCTTGGCCATCCAATCTGTAGAAGGGGTATTATGAACGACAACACTACAACCAAAACTGCCGAATCGACTGATTGGCTGGAATGGGAAGCCGTAAAAAATGAAGAGTTCGAATACATTTCGACGTACCGCCGTCACAGGCAGGATCTAAACGATAGCAATAGTAATGGAGCACAGGATCAAAAATTGGAAGGATTGGTCGGCCTGGCTTTTTCCGGTGGTGGTATCCGTAGCGCCACTTTTGGGCTGGGGGTACTTGAAGCGCTTAAAAAATTCGATTTGCTTAGACAGGTCGATTACTTGTCAACCGTATCCGGTGGCGGTTATATTGGCGCCTGGTTAAGCGCTAACTGTAAGCGAACAGCAGATCGCCTAGCAAAAGCAAAAGATACGCCAGAAAATAAGAACGAATTGGATGGTGGCTCTATCGAGCATGATTGGCTATGTCCTAAAGCCGACTGGAAAAAATCCATCGATCATTTACGCCGTTATTCCAACTATCTTTCCCCCAAGCTCAGCCTATTGAGTGCAGATACGTGGTCAATGGGCATCATTTGGTTGCGCAACACCTTGCCAGTGCAGCTCTTGATAATTTTTACCATAGCTTGTTTGCTATTAGTGCCGCGGGTAATTTTCTGGATATTTAAAAACTATTCACATCATGACGTATGGAATTATGTAACGCTGTATTTGTTGATCTTCGCCGGAATCGGCATGGTCATCAATCTTTACTATCTGGCTTCCACAACCAATAACCATAAACCGAATCTTAGGATCCAATCACAAAGGACAATTCAAGTCATATCAGTTATCCCGCTCATGATTGTATCATTGGGGTACGTAGGTATCCTGTGGGAACAGGTCAGGTTATGGGGGCTAAAATATAATTCATTGGGCTGTATTATCAGAAACGATAAATTTGCTTGTATTACCCAAGACAATTCGTTCGGTTCTATTATTGAATCGATAGGGCAGGATTTTTTAAAGCTCTATGAGCATATCGGCAACATGGCCTGGCTTGATGTCCCTGCTTTTTTATTACATAAACCCAATGTTTTCATAACCACACTCATAATAATCGGATTCTCTCTAGCTTGTGTTTCATTTATTTCCGTTTATACCAGCAACAAAAGCAGGCTAGGGTTTAAGTTATTCATCTCGGTTTTAGCATCTGCCGTCGCGACAGGTGTCCTCGTCGTAATATTTGCAGGCCTCATGTTTCTTTTGGGGGATGGGCCGCGATTGCTCCAAAATAATGAGAAAGCCTTATGTTTGGCCTTTGTGTGGGCGGGCCCCGCTGTGTTGTGTGCTTTTTCTCTAGCCGTTGCCCTAATCATTGGTATGCAGGGCAGGGACTCTTCCGAAAATATCAGAGAATGGTGGAGCCGGTTCGGAGCTTGGCTTGCGATCTATGCATTTGCCAGCCTGATATTTGCCACAGCTGCTTTTTATGCCCCCTTGTGGGGAGTTATGCTTTACTACGATTGGCCCTGGAAAACATTGGGCACGGGCTGGATTGGAACAACGCTGGCCGGATTACTTGCCGGGAAATCTACAATTACCGGCGACGGGAATGACCAGAACTTAACAACAAAACTCAAGGAAGCTGTTGCTAAAGTAACACCGTTTATCTTTATTGCCGGCCTGTTACTCGCCGTGTCAATGCTCCTGCATCTCGTTATTGCAATTAATTCAACAGCGGTAAATGCCACCTTTAAGTTATCCCAATCTACCTTATTGGGTGGACAGCATAACGAACACTGGAAATTGCTGGCCAATTCCTCTTATTGGGTTATCTTAGTCGTTTTTGAAGCGTGTTTAATTTGCGTTGCCCTCTTTAGCCTGCGAATTGACATTAATGTCTTCAGCCTCAATAATTTTTACCGCAACCGTCTGGCGCGTTGTTACCTGGGGGCGACACGCCAGTCCCAAGACCGTAGCCCCCATAAGTTTACTGGTTTCGACGACGATGACGACTTAAAACTAACTGAATTAATTGATGGCCAAAATCAACTCGCCGGCCCGTTCCATATCGTCAATTGCGCGCTCAATCTTGGCGGTTCAAGGGACTTAGCCTTACACACCCGTCATAGTGCCATTTTTACGCTGACCCCGCTTAGATGCGGCAGTACCTATGAGATTAAAAAACCCAATGGCACGATAATTAGCCCGATTGGCTACGCCAAGACCAAAACCTATGGCGGAGCCGACCAGCCTACCTTAGGACAGGCCATTTCTGTGTCAGGCGCCGCCGCCAGCCCCAATATGGGGTATCATACCTCAGCGCCTGTGTCGTTTCTGATGACCTTATTTAACGCCCGATTGGGCTGGTGGTTCCCCAACCCCTGCATGTCTGATTGCAAACAGTCATCGCCTGTTTTCAGCTTGTGGTACCTATTGATAGAACTTTTCGGCCTGGCCAATGAAAAATCTGAATTCCTGGCCATTTCCGACGGCGGGCATTTTGAGAACCTGGCGGCTTACGAGTTAGTAAAACGGAAATGCAAAATTATTATTATCAGTGATGGGGAGTGCGACCCAAACTATCAGTTTGAAGGTTTAGTTCTACTTTGTTAAATCAACATCGCCCTATCATGTTGAAAAAACCAATTGATTTTTAAACGCATAATCAATCGATGCTTGCCTCCTCCTGTGT
>SBAV01000276.1 GCA_005239965.1 Methylobacter tundripaludum | reverse complement strand
TTGCAGATCAAAAAGTCTGTGTATAAATCTAATTTTTCTTTTTCCATTGGGAAATAATACACATTTTTTAGTGGCGGGTGCGTAACATCAGTTAATAAATACAAATAATGGAAGCTATTTTCAATACAACTTTTCATGAATTAGATTCCATGGGTTTTGGGCTTGTCGTTAAGTTAATTTGGCTCCCGATTAAGGCGGGATAGAAAAGCTTAAGACTACTTAAAGGATCAAGTAAAATATCGAGCATGTCAATCCGTATAAATACCTATGACCACGGACTTCGCCAAACAGCAAAATAATTTTTTCAAAGTTACCTAATGAACGAATAATGTCCACTATCTGTGAACCCAAAGGCCATAATCGTCGTTGCCATGAATAGGTATTGAGATGCGAGAGGGGTTTCCTGGTGTCATATAAACATGATGACTCCCGCTTACCCGAACTAAGACCCAGCCCTTTTTTCCAGAAGTTTGGCAAAGTGTTTTCCTGAAATAGATTTCACACGACAAGTTCCATGATTTGTAAATATTCGGCTAACCACGTCTTGTATTCTTAATATATTGAATTTAAAAGATAATTTTTGATGGAATTGTTTGTGCAAAATTATAACTTATTGAATATAATGCATTTTTATATGTGGTTAACCGAATATTTACCATGATTTTGTCGTTTTCGGAGAGGTTTAAATCTTGTAAATCTACCGAAAGGCAGGCTTGAATAGCTTCTTGTATATTTGCCAAAAGTTCTTCGAGAGTGTCGCCTTGGCTGGCACAACCTAGAATTGCAGGTACTTCGGCCCAAAAACCACCCTCTTCTGCAGGATGAACGATAACTTTCAATTTCATATTGTTACCTATGAGGTTAGAGCTAATTTTCCATAATACACGGCATAACAACTCTAATCCAATACAGTATTTACATCCAGCAAATCTCAATTTAGAAATTAATATTATAAAATTCAAATACATAAATTTTTATCAAAAATACGCAATTTTTATAATCATTTGAATTTTAATATTTTTAATCTTTAAAATTGAGAATTGCTGGTCTTGTTATGCTTTGAATTGACAATTGCATAATTTTACACTCTCGTCAATGCGTAAGCTCTACAATATTGCACTATAATAGTGCGCAACCAACCTATCATGGTGCAATTGCTCACATCAAGAATATAAAAAGCCGACACCGCACCCATTCTGTGCGCCGATACAGGCAATCCTACAGTCTTATATTATTTGGTCTATAAATTGCTTTACTTGATAAAGGAATCCACTGAAAAACGATACTCATGTACAAACGCATCCTCGATCACCTCAATGCTGCCATCTTATTATTTGATGACAGACTCCAACTAACTTATGTGAATACGGCGGGCGAAATTCTGCTGGCTGACAGTTCGAGACATCTGCTTGGCCTGACGGCCTTTGATTTATTCAGGTTCGCAGACCCTTCGTTATTAAGCAATTTGCAACAATGCCTGACAACTGCAGAACCCTTTGTTGAACGTGAGCTTGCCCTGGATCGCCTGACGCGCTCCGTAACTATAAATATCATCGCAACACCGTTGTTTCTTGATGATCAGGTCAGCGAAATTTTGGTAGAGCTGCAACAAGTCAGCAATCATTTGCGCATCTCCAAGGAAGAACAGCTGTTAACACAGCAACACACCGCACGATTATTGGTCCGTGGCTTGGCGCATGAAATTAAAAATCCACTGGGAGGCTTACGAGGCGCGGCACAATTGCTTGATTTGGAATTGCACGACCCTGAACTGAAAGAATACACCCACATCATCATTGCCGAATCGGATCGTTTACAAGGTTTGATGGACAAAATGCTGGGGCCCAACAAACTGCCGAACAAAACGTATTTGAACATCCATGAAGTTCTGGAGCGCGTTAGGCAGCTGATAGAAGCCGAATCTACCGGACAGGTCGCTATAAAATGTGATTATGATCCAAGTATCCCGGAAATACTGGCAGATAAAGATCAGCTGATTCAGGCTATATTGAATATTGCCCGCAATGCTGTACAAGCAATGGATGGCAAGGGAATGTTAATCCTAAAAACGCGCATTTATCGACAAATGACCATAGGACGTAAACGCTACAAACTGGCGATAAAATGCGATCTTATCGACAATGGCCCAGGCGTCGATCCTGACATTATGAATCAAATTTTTTATCCCATGATTACCGGTAGGGCTGAGGGCACAGGACTGGGGCTGTCAATTGCCCAAGCGCTGATTAATCAACATAATGGTTTAATTGAATGCACTAGCGAACCGGGAAACACTGTGTTTTCAATACTTTTACCCCTGGAGAATGGGCATGACTAAATCGGAAACCGTCTGGATTATCGATGATGACAAATCGATACGCTGGGTGCTTGAAAAAGCCCTGCAAAAAGCGAATTTTGTTACCCGCAGTTTTGTAGATGCCAAAGATTTACTGGCCGCGCTGCAAAAGGACTTGCCGGATGCCCTGCTAACTGACATCCGTATGCCGGGTATGGATGGCTTGCAATTGCTGGACAGACTTCAACACAGCCACCCTGACTTGCCCATTATTGTTATGACTGCGCACTCCGATCTGGAAAGCGCTGTTTCCGCTTTTCACGGAGGTGCTTTTGAATATTTACCCAAACCTTTTGATATTGAGGATGTCGTCGATCTTGCCCACCGCGCCTGCATACATGGCCAACGGCAAGAAAGCGAAAAAAAGGCCAGCACAACCAAGGAAACGCCAGCGCCCACGCCAGAAATTATTGGTGCAGCGCCGGCCATGCAGGAGGTGTTTCGTGCCATAGGTCGATTGGCGCGCTCTCATATTACGGTACTGATTAACGGTGAATCAGGAACCGGTAAAGAACTGGTCGCCAAAGCTTTGCACCGGCACAGCCCGCGTGCCAAAAATCCGTTTATCGCCTTGAATATGGCCGCCATACCGAAAGATCTCATGGAATCAGAACTGTTCGGGCACGAAAAAGGTTCATTTACCGGCGCACAGGCACGGCGTACCGGACGGTTTGAGCAAGCCAACGGCGGCACTTTGTTTCTCGATGAAATAGGCGACATGCCTGCAGAACTGCAAACTCGCTTGCTCAGAGTACTGGCGGACGGTGAGTTTTATCCGGTGGGTGGTTATGCAGCCATCAAAGTCGATGTGCGCATTATTGCCGCAACGCACCAAGATTTGGAAGCATTGGTGGCACAAGGGCGATTTCGGGAAGATTTGTTTCATCGCTTAAATGTTATTCGCATCCATATTCCGCCTTTGCGGGAACGTAAACAGGATATTCCGCTGCTGCTACAGCATTTTTTGACACAAGCGGCACAAGAACTCAATACTGAAATCAAAATCTTAACGCCGGAAGCCGAAACTTTTTTAAGTACGCTGGACTGGCCGGGTAACGTCAGGCAACTGGAAAATGTCTGCCGTTGGCTGTCGGTCATGGCTTCCGGGCGGGAAATTCACACGCACGATCTACCACCCGAATTAATTAATGAGACACAAGATAAAGCAACCCATGCAAGTGACTGGGAAACAGGCTTGAAAAACTGGATCAATCAACAACTCGCGGCAAAAAAGCCGGAAGTTGCCAAACACACCATACCAACCGTAGAAGCGATTTTAATCAAAGCCGCCCTGGATTTTACCCACGGCAGGCGGCATGAGGCGTCGATTTTGCTGGGTTATGGCAGGAATACGCTGACCCGTAAGATTAAGGAATTGGGTCTGGAAGAGTGAGCAACTGACAGCGCTGCGTACTGCTTTGATGTACGTGTAAATCCTGGCGAAATGGTAACTGTTGCAATATGCCACAGCGGTTGATTCCCCTGATAGCCTGCCTGACCTCAGTTAGTTACGGATAAGCCCTTAATCTCTGAAATTGTCGAACTGCAACGGCTGCTCCAGGCTTTCATTTCTCAGCATCTGGATAACTTCCTGCAAGTCATCGCGCTTTTTGCCGGTCACCCTGACCTTATCGCCATTAATGGCCGCTTGCACCTTTAATTTTTTGTCCTTAATCAGTTTGACGATTTTTTTGGCCAACGCCGTATCCACGCCTTGTTTAAGGACAATCTCCTGGCGCATCAGCTTGCCGCTGCCTTTAGCCTCACCGACATCCATGCAGGCAATATCAATGCCGCGCCTGCTCAGTTTTGCACACACCACGCTGAACATCTGCTGCAACTGAAAGGTAGATTCAGAAATCATAATGACTTTATCATCAGTCAACTCAACCGATGATTCTGTACCCTTAAAATCAAAACGCGTGGAGATTTCTTTATCCACCTGATCGATGGCGTTTTTAACTTCGTGTTTATCAAATTCAGAAATAATATCAAATGAAGGCATGGTTAATGAGGTGTTGTCATGCTGTTGAAATTAATTGGAGTAAGGACATTCAGCAGCAAGTTTATCGACTGAATGTCCATTATTGACGGGTTTATAATTTTATTGTCACCGCTTTGGTTTGGGTGTAATTTTCAAGCACCGCTTCTCCCATCTCACGACCCCAGCCTGACTGTTTATAGCCCCCAAAAGGCAGGGCGGCATCAAAAATATTATAGCAATTGACCCAGACTGTTCCCGCCTTAATTTGCGCGGCCAGCGTATGGGCTTTGCTCAAATCGTTGGTCCAAATGCCAGCGGCCAAACCATAAACCGAATTATTTGCCAGGTTTACCAAATCAGAGTCAAGTTCCTTAAAGGGCATGGCGGTCACAACAGGACCAAAGATTTCTTCCTGCACTACTTTCATGTCATTGCGCGTATCCACCAATACTGTCGGTTCGACAAAGTAACCACTGCCTGTACGTGCTTTGCCGCCAGCCAACATTCTGGCACCTTCTCTTTCCCCCAGTTCCAAATAACTACACACCCGATCCCGTTGGGTTATGGAAACCATAGGCCCCATTTCAGTGCCGGGTGACAATCCTGGCCCTAATTTGATGGATTTGGCAATGCTGGCAACCCCTTCAACCACTTCGTCGAAAATGCCCTGTTCAACATAAAGCCTGGAACCTGCGCAACAACATTGGCCATGATTAAAAAAGATGGCATTGGCCACCCCTGGAATAGCCGTTTCGAGCTTGGCATCCTTTAAAATAATATTGGGTGATTTGCCGCCCAATTCCAAAGTGACTTTCTTGAGATCGCTGGCCGCCGCTTTAACAATCAGCTTACCCACTTCGGTTGAACCGGTAAAGGCAACCTTATCAACACCGGGGTGCGAAGCCAAGGCCGCACCGGCTGTTTCACCAAAACCAGTGACAATATTGACCACGCCTTTGGGCAATCCTGCTTCCATGAGCAATTCACCCAAGCGCAGTGCCGATAAAGGCGTTTCTTCCGCAACTTTAAGCACGACCGTACAACCTGTCGCTAAAGCCGGTGCCAACTTCCAGGCCGCCATCAAGATCGGAAAGTTCCAGGGGATAATTTGCCCTACCACTCCCACAGGTTCAGGGCGGGTATAGGCATGATACTGGACACCGGGGGTATAAATAACGGATATTGGAATCGTAATGCCGTGCCGCTTGGTAGCCCAGCCCGCCATATAATGAAACATATCCGCCGCCAATGGTACATCAGCCGCTTTGGCAACGGCGTAGGGTTTACCGTTATCCAGGGATTCCAATTCCGCCAATTCATCCAGATATTTCAGGATCAAATCACCAATGCGCCAAAGCAACTTGCCCCGGTCTGAAGCTGTCATGGTTGGCCACGGGCCAGATTCGAACGCCAGACGCGCCGCCGTTACCGCCCGGTCAATATCTTCTTTATCGCCCTCGGCAACCTGCGCAATCACATTACCGGTAGCAGGGTTATAAACAGGAAACGTTTTACCGGAAGCGGCTTCGTGCCATTCCCCATCGATGAGAATTTTTTTGGCACCACTTAAAAAGCGCGTAACTGATTCCGTGAGAGCGGGGGGTTGCATAACAGCGTTCATTGACTTTCCTCTGGTAGGGTTAATGTCCGGGACTTAAACCTTACAATTCAAATTCAGCAGGATCAATGCCCAATTCTTTGGCTATTTTTACCACGACCTTTTTTTCCATATCATCAAAATTACCATCTGAAGAAGCGATGGCAATAATCATACGCACTAACAAGCGTGCAGCTTGCGCGTTGGATTTCATTTTACCCAGTGCCTGATAGGCTTTCGCTTCACCGATATCCTTATCAAACTCAAGCTGGCCGACAAAATCCTGAAACGCCTTGATGACATCACTGGTAGTAAAAATGGACAGCGTGTCGTTGCTTTCGATGAATTTAATCATTTTTTGCTTTTCTTCGGAACTGATGCTGCCATCCGCCATCGCAATCAATGCAGAACCCGCCATTGCGGCATTTAAAAAATCTTTATTCTTAAATTTCAGTGCTTCTGTTTTTAGTTCACTGGCTTTGGTTTTTAATTGGCTAAGAAAACTATCAAAACTCATTAATCTACTCCTGATTATGTTGGTCGAGGGTTAAAATTTTACTATTGATCTTGAATAATTATGCCCTTGTGTGACCAGAGTGTGCAAGGTTTCGTTGCCGGGGGCAGGAAACATCCTGCATACTATAGATACAGAAGCTAATTAAGCGACATAGCCCTTACCTGTATATGAAGGCTAGCTCTTAGTACATTCGTTTCCATGTCGCTTAATTAACTTCTGACTCTATAGCATCGCCATCGTCAAATCATCTTTTGGGCCGTTTGCGTTTAAACCATGCATGATGTATGACACTGGCTCGATTGTGGGGAGGTTGATTTTGGCTTACTTTCCCCTTACCCGATGCCTCGCCGTCCTATCGGCGGTTCTTATGGGCTTGAAACAAGCCGTGGTCTGCTCAATAAGCCCCAAGAGCAGATCTAGAGATTAGGCGATGCGTAATTGCATGACCGATGCGCGGGCATCTCCTCCACTTATGTCTGGAATGATTCTTAGTTCCAGCGTAGTCACCCTGATAAGATCGACCGTGTAATCTTCAAGCTCACGCTCGATAGTCGGTGGACTGAAGGTATATTGCTGACGCACAATCTCGCGGTAAGATTGGCCTGCATCCTGCGACCACCGCAACACAAACTCTTGCGTGCGTGGCTGTTGGTCTTCATAAAACAGTAGTTGAATACGCCTGATTCTCTGTACCTCGTCAAACAGAAACCGGATTGTCTGCTCGCCGGCTTGCGCAGCCCGCCAACCCGATCCGACACTGAGTATCAGTGCCGCTTCAATCGGGTGTGCCGCCTCCTCAGACGTGAGTTCGACTTGTGCCAAGTGTTGCAAGTCTAGCCAACTTTGGTCGAAGAGCGAAACATTTTGAGGGTTTTGATCAATTATCCGCTTGCGCATTGGCCTTCCTCTTACACTTTTCTATCTTACACAATCTGCGCGCCCTGTGTAGCCAGGGCACGCAAGTACGCATCAATTCGTGCATGATTTCAATACTTGATTGAGTAAGTGTATGACGCTGTTTTTCAGTAAACATATCTAACATGTGTTTGTTGCACCTTAGCTTAAATTCAAGAAGGCGAATTCAACGCTAGCCCCATTGAGATTTCCGAACATTAAAACTGCGCCCTTTTATTTTGCCGTTTCTTAAACAGTTGAGCGCATTGTCAGCATTGTTACGTTTTATCGCCACATAAGCATGATTATCGAAGATATCGATTTTGCCCACTTCACTGCCAGGAATACCCGCATCGCCAGTTAAAGCGCCCAATATATCGCCAGGACGCACTTTTTCTTTGCGCCCTCCGGCTATCCACAACGTAACCATAGGTGGCTCAAACCGGTGTTCACGACCCATTTTAAAAGGTGCAACCTCATTCCAGTTCGCCGGGGAATTTTGATATTCTTCAATGGCTTTAACCCTACCTAGCTCCCGCTGCGCACACAAACTCAGCGCCAAGCCTTTATTGCCGGCACGCCCGGTTCGACCAATCCGGTGTATATACACTTCAGGATCCCATGGCAATTCATAATTAATCACTGCCTGCAATTCTTTAATATCCAGGCCACGGGCGGCGACATCGGTTGCCACCAAAATTGAACAGCTTTTGTTGGCAAAACGCACCAACACCTGATCTCGATCTTTCTGCTCCAGATCGCCGTGTAATGCCTGAACCGAAAAACCGCTGTTATCCAATTCATTGGCGATATCGTGACAATCCTTTTTGGTATTGCAGAATATAACAGTCGACTCAGGCCGGTAGAACGCTAGCAGATAGCCCAACGCATTGGCCCTCTGGCCTTTTTCTATCTGAAAAAACTGCTGTTCGATAACGTCATCGTGATGCCGTTCCTCAACACTGACGGTAACCGGTTTATACTGAAATTTTCGGCTCATCTCCCGGATCGGATCGGCGAAAGTGGCTGAAAACAGCAAAGTCTGCCGGTGCGTCGGCGTATAGGAAATAACTTCGGAAACGGCTTCCTCAAAGCCCATGTCCAGCATTCGATCCGCTTCGTCCAGCACCAGTATTTTTAGATTATCCAAGCGTAAACTGCGCTTACGCAGATGTTCCTGCAAGCGTCCGGGTGTGCCGACAACAATATGAACCCCATGTTGTAAAGCATCGGCTTGTGGGGCGAAGGGCGTTCCGCCGCATAAAGACAAGACCTTAATATTTTGTGTGAACCTCGCTAACCTCCGAATTTCCTTACAGACTTGATCGGCCAGTTCGCGGGTTGGGCAAATTACCATCGCCTGCGCTCTAAAACGGCTCAAATCCAACCGGGATAATAGTCCGATACCGAAACAAGCCGTTTTACCGCTGCCAGTTTTAGCCTGTGCAATCACATCCTTGCCATCAAGGATATGCGGCAAACTTTCGGCCTGAATGGGGGTGAGCTGGGTGTAACCCAAGGATTCTATGTTTTCAAGAAGGGCGGGGTTTATCGGTAAGGATGAAAATGCGGCAGTATTCACAAGAGACTCTTAATATCCACGAATGCCGGCGAATTGCCTTCATTCAATAGCTTATGATACCAGATACGGGTGCTTTAAGGCGGAGCCACAGGTGGCTCATTTAACCAGAAGACACGATATTTTCGTCTAGCCGCCTATAGTCCAAGTTCAGAATACGAACCAAGCCTGACCAATTGCAAAGTTTTAGCATCCGGTTTGCGGTAAATGAGCACCAAATCAGGTTTGATGTGACAGTCTTGGAAATCCTTCCAATCCCCACTGAGAGCGTGGTCACAAAAGCGTTTCGATAGCTTCTCCTCGTTAGTAAGCGTCCATAGCACCTCAATAAAGGGTGATGCCAAAGAACCATAGCGTTTGAAATCTCGTTTAAACGCCGTCGTCCATTCAATTTTCCACATTCATAACATCCGTGAATTGTTCTACGGTTGCAACCGATGGCAAATTGCCCCGCCGCGCTTCCCGCATAGCTGCGACCGTTTCTGAATTAGGAATCAACGGGTCAAAAGGTAAAGCATGATCGTGCGCGACACGCGTCAGCAACAACCGCACTGCATCTGACACGGTAAGCCCCATTGTCGCCAACGCTGCGGCTGCTTCTTCTTTTACGACACTATCGATACGCGTTTGAACCAAGGCATTGTTTGCCATAGCCCCTCCTTAAAAATAATTTGTATTACATTGTAATTCACGGTGGCACAACCGTCAAAGAAAGTTGGGACGGAGTATAAAAACCGCCCAAAGTTACCTAAAGACAGTTTTTTGATTAGAAAACTCCAATTAGCGATAAGTGTGAACAGAGCATATGCTCGCCCTCTTCGATTTAATTTTATGTGATTATCCACGTCGACTTAAGATCGGCCCTAGAATTTTTTTCTATTTAAGCGCTGTTTAATCTTTTTTAACTAAGGTCTTTATCAAATACTTGAATCAAAATTTGCGGACAAAAAACTGTTGCAGTTGCAACAACCCGAATTCAAGGCATTTATCCATTGCACTACAGGATCACGAGAATTGACTGCGTAACTCCAACAAATAGCACTGGACACTAAAACTTACAAAATAAATCTAACCACCAAATGGTGGCTCAACCACACTTCGAATAAATAAACCTGTGACTCCAACGATTCACCGCAACCTCAAATTATTATTGGAAAATTTATAATGAAAAATATAAAAAACTACTCAGCACTGCTCGGCGTGTTGACTTTAACAAGCATCTATCTGTTCCCCCTGTCTGCTCAAGGCATAGAGCCGCCCAGCGTCGGTGCTGATTTCCGAATCAGGCATCATGAGCCACTTAACAGCTTTCGTTTTATGGAGCAAAGCACTAAGGCGGACTCGCCAATTGCGGCACAAGCGTCCATAGCGACAACGGTATCGTTGAAAGCGTTCGGAAAGAAGTTCAACCTGGAGCTTGAGCCGAATGACTCACTTCTCGACAATTTGCCAATGGCGCAAAAGCACCGGCTTAATTCTACTTTGTTAAATCAACATCGCCCTATCATGTTGAAAAAACCAATTGATTTTTAAACGCATAATCAATCGATGCTTGCCTCCTCCTG
>SBAV01000275.1 GCA_005239965.1 Methylobacter tundripaludum | reverse complement strand
CACAAGGCCAACCATTTTGCGCTACGAACAAAGCTGTTCATAAAAGCAAACCAGATAGCCTATGCTGAATTACAAAAATTACGGACTGCGTAACATCAGCTGATAATTTTGATCTTAATTAAAAAAACCAATGTAGTGTCGAAGCTGTTGATGTGTCTTTGAGCATTTCACAGCATTGGCTGCGCTGTCTAAACTGATACTTATATTCACGTTGTCAAAAAAAAATAAAGCCAGAAAAAATACCCCTACTAAACCGGTTTCCATCAGGAGGATGCTGAAAAACCTGGTTATGTACGCAGTGTTGGCCTTTATCATTTCGTCGGTCGGTGCGTGCATGTTGTTGCGTTGGATTCCCGCGCCCACTTCAACTTTTATGTTATACCGGCATTATGAGGATTTAATGGAAGGGCAAGGCTACATATCCATTGATTACCGGTGGGTGTCGGGTAAAAAGATTTCGCCCAATGCGTCATCTGCCGTTATTGCTGCAGAGGATCAGCAGTTTTTTCGCCATTCAGGATTTGATTTGCCCTCCATAGAATCGTCAATTAATGTTTATCTGAATGGCGGAAGGCTAAGGGGAGCGAGCACTATTTCCCAGCAAGTGGCCAAGAACCTGTTTTTGACGCCTTCAAAAAGCTTTATCCGTAAAGGCCTGGAAGTGTGGTTTACCTTGTTGATTGAATGGCTGTGGAGTAAAGAGAGGATATTGGTAATGTACTTGAATATTGCCGAATTTGGCGATCATATTTTTGGCATAGAGGCCGCCAGCCAGCGGCATTTCGGTATTCCTGCAAAACAGTTGAATAAATCTCAGGCAGCGTTATTGGCTGCGACATTACCTAATCCGGTGCGCTTTCAGGCGGTACATCCTTCAAACTACGTACTAAGAAGGCAGCGATGGATCCTCAGACAAATCCATAATATGGGCTACAATATGCACAGTATCCTTAAGTGAAGCTTACGTGCTAAAATTTACTCTAAAATTGGTAGTGTTTACATTGAGCTATACAGATTATCGACTGACTTCAGCTGTTTTACGAATAGGGTAAAATTTGGGCTGACCGGAAGTTGTTTTGTTCAGGTTTGATATATCTTGTTTATGTATCATAAACTGTCATAGCCAAAAATTTAAAATTATCCTTAGTTATTGTTCCTTGAGAAATTTACTGTAATGAAAATTCGCAAATTATTCGCACTTTCTGTGTTATTGCCTTGTATAAGCGGGAATGTGCAGGCCACAACGTATCAACTGCCTGAAAACCCTAATGATACCGTTATTACCCAATACCCAAACGGGCTGGCTGTGGATCGTTCTGAGCAGGATGAAACTTTGTTGGATGTGGCGTTACGGCACACGCTTGGGCAAACGGAGATAGTCAGGCTTAATCCCAAAGCAGATCGATGGGAAATAAAAAAAGGTGAAATTGTTAAGCTGGCCAACCGGCGTATCCTGCCTGACACGCCGCACAAGGGCATTACCCTGAATATTTCTGAATTCCGCATGTATTATTATCCGGCCAATCAACCCGGTATGGTGATGTCTTATGCGCACGGTATTGGCCGGCAGGACTGGAAGACCCCGCTGGGTGAAACCAAGGTGGTTCGAAAAGTGAAAGACCCTGCCTGGCATCCACCAGAATCAATCAGAGCCGAACATGCCGCCAACGGCGATCCTTTACCCGAAATTGTGCCACCCGGCCCCCATAATCCTTTGGGAGCCCATGCGCTGTATTTAAATTTACCTGGAGAATATCGCATACATGGCACGGATATCGACAAGATTTTCGGTATCGGCATGCAAATTACCCACGGCTGTGTACGTATGTATCCCGATGATGTCGCCGAGCTGTACAATTCGGTTGATGTGGGTACGCCTGTGTTTTTGGTTAAGCAACCTATTAAGGTTGGCTGGCTGGACAATACCCTTTATATTGAGGCGCATCCCGATTTACAGGGTGAAGAGATCAGTGATGGCCAACGTCGTGAAGATGCCTACAAACTGATTCAAAAGGCCACCAAGCAGGAAATGCCGGAAATTGACCAGAAAGCATTAACGCAGGCGCTTACAGAATTGACCGGTGACCCGGTGGCGATTTATGAAGGTGTGCCGCCTAGCCTGGAAGTCTCCACGCCCGCGCCTTCCCCAGAAGCGGCTTTGCCGGAAGCCATTGTACCTGTAGAAGAAAGTATCCCGGCCATTGAAGAAGCACCAAAACTTAAGCAGAAGTTATCGCCTGTCAGAAAAGGTTCACCGGATGGTTATTACCATGGCGGTTAAAACATCAAGCCTTGCTGAATCAGCCAAGGCTTGAGCAAAGCCAATAACAGCCCTGCTGATGCACACGCCGCTATAACCGGGATAACTCCCACCTTATAGCGTAACAGTGCCAATAACGCTCCGGCAAATATCAGTAGGGCAGCAAAATCGGGAAGTCTGCCAGTAAACCCTTTTGGCCAGAACACATGCCAGGCAAAAAATACGGCAAGATTCAAGATAACACCCACTACGGCAGCGGTAATCGCTGTCAGTGGTGCGGTAAATTTCAAATCGCCATGTGTGGATTCAACCAACGGCCCACCCGCCAGAATAAACAGAAAGCTTGGTAGAAAGGTAAAATAAGTAGCCAGGAAAGCTGCAACCAGAGCACCCGTAAATACCGCATCGTTGCCTAAAGGCAACTGACTCCACCCCGACAAAAAACCGACAAAGGTCACTATCATGATCAGGGGTCCCGGTGTGGTTTCACCGAGTGCCAAGCCATCCATCATTTGCGTGGTGTCGAGCCAGTGGTAATGTTCAACCGCACCTTGGTAAACATACGGTAACACGGCATAAGCGCCACCGAAGGTCAGCAATGCCGCTTTAGTGAAAAACCAGCTTATTTGTGTGAATGTACCGCCCCAGCCGTATTGCCAACACAAAAAGCCAAAGACACTTCCCCATAACAATAAACCGGCCACGGCGATGACCAGCAAGCGTGACCAGCGAAATTGCGCGTGTTCGGGGATAGGCGTATGGTCATCAATGACAGCTGGGCCATAGCTTTTTTGGGATGCGTTGTGGCCACCGCCAGCAGAAAATTTTTCAGGGGCAATACGGCCACCTGCAATACCGAATAACGCAGCCAATAGCACAATGAGCGGAAAGGGCAGGTGTAGTACAAAAATGCCGAGGAAGGCCAGCGCTGCAATAGTCCATAGCACACCATTTTTCAACGCACGTGAACTGATACGATGGGCAGCAAACAGTACAATGGCCGTAACAGCGGGTTTAATGCCATACAAAACAGCGGCGACTTCAGATACATGGCCAAATCGCGTATAGAGCCAGCTTAACAGGATTAGCAAAAACAACGACGGCAATATAAAAAATAGTCCGGCAATAATCCCGCCCCAGGTACGGTGCATCAGCCAGCCGAGATAGGTTGCCAGTTGCTGTGCTTCTGGCCCCGGCAGTAACATGCAGTAATTGAGCGCGTGTAAAAACCGCTGTTCGGAAATCCAGCGCTTACGCTCTACCAATTCCTGGTGCATGACGGCAATTTGCCCCGCTGGGCCACCGAAACTGATGAAGCCCAATTTAAACCAAAAAAGACACGCGCCCCAAAATGTTATTGACGCAAGTGTTCCTGTATCATTAATCGGGACAGGGATTTTGTTTTTCATAATGACCCACGGTTATTAAGTAAAGCATCTTCTAAAATACTTTGTCCACTAAGGTCATCGCAATTTCGAATGCAATCAAACCGATAATAATTAATTCCAATATGGAAGAATGCCGGTGTTTTTGTTCGTCAGCCAACATTTCAAACAATTCGTGTATGGTTTCCAGCTTTTTCGATAAAACGTGAGTACGCGGTGCTATTTCCAGGTATTTCGCCATGATGCTGTAATAGTTTTCGTATTCTGGATATTCCCAAAAGAAATCCGGCGTATCGAGCAGATCATAATTGAGAATAATATCGCTTTTGGTCAAAAATAACTGCCCACGAATTTGGGCAATTTTATGGCGGCTTAGGTTGATCTTTCCGCTTTCTGCCAGTGATTTGGGAATATAGCGTGTGTTATTGATGGTAGTGATGGCGTTGGTTTCGAATGAAGCCAGTTTTATTGACTGCGCCATGCCTTGGGATAACGAGAACAGCACCATAGGGTCGGAAGAATCGATTTCTATGTGATCTTCGACAATCCGTGTGCCTGGGCAGTCCAATTCAAAGGTAAAATTGTCTTCTTCCAAGCTGGCCAACGGACTTTCAGCGTAATTCAGTAGTGTGTTATGCAATTTCACTTGCTGTTCCGCACTTACATTCCAGTGTACGACAGCGCCATAAGCAAACACCGCTGACCAGGCATGCGTGTCCTCTATCATCAATGCGCCCTTAATGATGCGGATCAGTGTGGTTTCGGAAATTAATTTTGCCAGTGCGCTAATATCAAAACTTTGGGCGAGGCAAAACGCAGTGCATTGCATGATGACAGGTTGTTCAGACATAAATCATTCGTAAGTTATAGTCAGGGTGAGATATTTTACGGCTTACCGTCAGAAGTTGGCAGCTTTTCTACAATCTTTTTAGGATTATTTAGCGTGTTCTTCCTGAAATTTGCGATAGTTAATGGATATTTTAAGTCCCGCAAATCGCCCGGCCATTTTAACCAGCTCTTGGCTTTTTCTGTCAAATGAAAGTTTGACTTCACTTAAGGCGCGGTTTTCGTAGCCTTTTTCGATATGGGGGGTATCCAGTAAAAACAGATAGGCATAAATCTCCTGTTGCCTGTCCCGTTTGATTTCAAACGGTTTTCCCAGTTGCGCGATGACAGTGTCTTTTTTAGGCAAATCGGCAGCAATTTTTTCTATTGCCTCAGTATTGCCGCGTAGCTGCATTGCCTCTTTGTTGATTTCAGCACCGCCTAGCGAGCGTAAAGACGCTTCCAAAAATTTGGGCGGCGCTATCTGCAAAAATAATGACGAAAATGCCCAATTTGTAAGCTTGTTTTCTTTATTAAAAGTTAATTCGGAATAAAATTTAACTTCGGGGGTTACGGGTTTTTTATAGCCATTCACTTTCCGAAACCAGTAACGCCATTTTTTGCCATCGGCAGGCCCTGTTTCTTCACTGGCATGGAGTTTGGACAAGGACACAAAGTCTTCGCTGAGCATAACCGGTTTTTTGAATTGCAAACTAAAATCATCGCTGACCACGACATCAAAGTAGCGGTCAAACTCGCTCATTTGCAGATAAACCTGATAGGCACGCATCCAGTAAACACAAGCCGACAACGAACACGCCGCTACCAACAGGCAGATAACCCGTAGACTGCGATGGACAGGAGAGGTCACGGTCATAGTTTAATGCCTTGTCATAGAGGTGTTTACGAAGTCCTGCGGAGCAAAAAGCCGTGCTATGTCTATCGGGTCAAATTGATAGTGCGCGTTGCAGAATTCACAACCGACCTCGATATTGCCGCGCTCATGCAAAATATCATGCAGCTCATCGTGTCCCAAGGCCTTGAGCGTTGCTTCGATTCTGGCCCTTGAACAGACACACTCGAAACTGACCGGCTCTGCGTCAAACAGGCGGATGTTTTCTTCATGAAACAGGCGATACAAAATTTGCTGGCAATCCAAGGTCAGTAACTCCTGCTCCGTAATGGTGCTGGCCAGTATTTCGATGTGTTCCCAATCGCTAGAATCCGTATTGCCCGGCAATTCCTGCAACAGAAATCCAGCAGCATGGGTATCATTGGCAAACAGCCACAGGCGCGTCCTAAGTTGTTCGGATTGGCAGAAATAAGTTTCCAGTGCCTTGGCCAAATTTTGGCCTTGCAGCGCAATAATGCCCTGATAAGGATCGGCATGTTCGGACCTGATGGTCAGGATGAGTTGCCCCTGGCCAAATTGCTGTTCCAATGATCCTATAGGGACTGCATCGTCGCTTCTTATCAATCCTCTTATTTTTCGATCATGCGTAGCCTGGGCAACCAGTGTTTTAATTGCGCCGTCACCTTGCGCCTGTAAAATCAACGAGCCTTCGAATTTGATGGTTGCTGATAACATGGCCACTGCGGCAATGGCTTGACCAAGAAGCTGTTGTACCGTTTCACATCCTTGCTGATGCTGTTTAATCGCTTGCCAGCTGTGCGTTAATTGAATCCATTCGCCGCGAACCCCCCGTTCTTCAAATAAAAACCGGTGTAAATAATCGTGTTTGGTCATAGGGCTCCGTTGAAAAGTTTCATGCTTTGATTATGGCAGGGAATCATAGTAACCTTTAGCTTAACACAGTGTTAATGGCGCTAAAAAATATGATCTTTTCAACAACAAAAACAGTAATGCCCACGGCAGATACGGCCTTGCCGGGTCGGGATACTCCCATGCCCATCACCAACGGGCATTTTGTAAACGGTAACCCGATAGCAGCGCCCTTTCCTGAAGGCATTCAGCAAGCCTTGTTTGGCTTAGGTTGTTTTTGGGGAGCGGAACGAAAATTCTGGCAGTGTCCGAATGTGTTTAGCACAGCTGTCGGCTATAGCGCCGGTTTTACGCCCAATCCAACCTATGATGAGCTTTGTACCGGTTTGACTGGCCACAGTGAAGTGGTGCTGGTTAATTATGACCCAAGCCGGATAACCTATGGTGAGCTGCTGGCGTTATTCTGGCAGGCCCACAATCCCACACAAGGCATGGGACAAGGCAATGACGTCGGTACGCAATACCGTTCGGGCATTTACACGTACAACCAGGGACAATTCGACGAAGCCATCGATTCCAAAGAGCGTTATCAGCAACGTTTGACGGAAGCTGGTTTTGGCGAAATCACCACCGAGATTGTTCCGGCAAGTGCATTTTATTATGCGGAAGATTACCACCAGCAATACCTGGCTAAAAATCCACAGGGTTATTGTGGTTTGGGCGGCTTGGGTGTCGGGTTCTGTTAACAAGGGTTCAGCATCGAAGTTACGTTCTTTGCCGATTTTTTTCACTGTCGCTTAAGATACCCCATGCTTTCACACGTTTCAGACCAATCAGAAGAAGACGTTGTCCGTAAAAATTTAAAATGGTTATTTGTACTCAGAAACCTGATGATACTCAGCGAAGCCATCTTAATTATTTTATGTATATACGGTCTCAACATCCGCATACCTGAGCAACAATTATGGTTGGTCATGGTGTCAATCATCATTGTCAATGTTTATACCTCGGTGCGGATACAATCGGAACAACCCGTGACCGATATGGAAATTTTTGCACATTTGGCTATTGATGTCTTTGCCATTACGTCATTACTGTACCTGACCGGTGGCGCGTCCAACCCGATTACCTGGGTATTTTTGTTGCCGCTGATTATTACGGCGATCATGTTACCACAAGAATACGCCTGGTATATGGTGATATTGACATCATCCATGTACACCATGCTGATTGCTTTCTATGTCCCGTTACCGTCGATAGAGCCGCACATGCTCGATCCCGATATGTTGCATCCCGATATGGAACATTTTGTGGAGCTGCAAATGACGCACGAAATGCGCGATCACGAATATTTTAATTTGCACATGTTTGGCATGTGGTCGGGTTTTGTGTTCAGTGCCGGATTGGTGGCGTTTTTTGTCGTCGAATTGGCCAAAACCCTCAGAAATCAGGAAAGAAGCCTGGCGGAAGCGCGGGAAAATGCCTTAAGGGACGAACGGATCGTCGCATTGGGGACCTTGGCGGCCAGTGCTGCCCATGATATGGGCACGCCATTGGGCACCATAGCCATAGTCGCCCATGAACTGGAACAAGATTATCCCATACACCGATTTCCCGATTTACATGAAAAAATCATCATCGTCCAGCAGCAGATCAGCCGTTGTAAACAGGCTTTGTCATTGATGTCGGCATCCGCAGGTAAAATGCGTGCCGAATCCGGCCGCATGATGCCGGTCATTGACTATATCGATGGTGTTCTGGAGCAATGGCGCACCCACAAAGTGGGCGCAAAGCTCAGTCTTTTTATTGATCCAGGGATTGTCAGTGAAGCCAGAATCATTGCCGAAAGAACCCTCACCCATGCCATCATCAATGTCTTGAATAATGCCGCCGAAGCGACCGATCCGGAGCGAGGCGTAGAATTCCATGCGGCATGGGATTTTCGGCAAATCCATCTTAAGATACGCGATTTTGGACCAGGCCTGCCACCAGAATTGGTTGAGTTTGCCGGAAAAAATCCAGTAGTCAGCCAAAAGCGTGGTTTGGGCGTCGGCCTGTTTCTGACCTACTCAACGATTAAACGCCTGGGCGGCCAAATTAATTTTAGTAACCTGGATACCGGTGGTGCGTGCGTGGAAATTACGCTTCCCCTTTTAGATACAGAGGATAATGATGACAATGCATGAATCGGATAGGCCGCGTCTTTTATTGGTGGATGATGATGAAACTTTTTGCAATGTATTAAAAAGCGCCTTGGAAAAACGGCATTATGAAGTGTTGGTGGCGAATGACGTAAAAAGCGGCATGATTTTGGCGGAGCATAATTTGCCTGAGTATGCAGTCATTGACTTACGGATTGGCTATGAATCCGGCCTGGAACTGGTGAAGAAATTGATTTCGCTGGATGAAAAGACCGTGTGCGTGATGCTGACCGGCTTCGCCAGTATTGCGACAGCAGTTGAAGCCATAAAACTCGGCGCGACACATTATTTGACCAAACCAGCCAATACCGAGGAAATTATCAGCGCCTTGTATAAAAATGAAGGTGATACCTCCGTGATGCCCAGTGAACAGCCGTTATCGGTAAAACGACTGGAGTGGGAGCATTTGCAAAAAGTGTTAATGCAACATGACGGCAATATTTCGGCGGCAGCCAGAGCGTTGAATATGCACAGACGGACACTACAAAGAAAGCTGGAAAAAAAGCCTGTAAAAGTGTAAATTGAAACATATTGGCAATGAATTTACTTGGCTTATGTAAATTTGATTGCCAAAGCTAACGTATGAGCTACCGTTAACGTCATATAACCAGAATGTTGCTGAAATGAAAGAATTGCTTCCTTTACTGTTTAAGAATCCTAGAATAGCGATTTTTTTTGCCTTTATCTCCCTGGCTCATCTTTCCGCCTTTGCCGATGAAAATTACATTGGTATGGTGAAAACCTATCAGCCGGTAGCTGACATATTTCATAGCGGCGTTAAGACCCCTGTTGATGTTGGCGTTAAGCTGTACCCGGGCGACACTATTATTACCCAGGCAGAGGCGGCGGTGGGGATTATTTTTATGGACGGTTCCGTGTTGTCATTAGGGCCTGAAACCCGCTTTGAGATTGTTGATTTTCTGTTTAAACCAGCTGAGCGGAATGTCTCGTTTGTATCAAAGGTCTCACAAGGTACGGCGACGTTTACGTCGGGGGCAATCGGCAGAATTTCGCCGGAATCGGTCAAATTTATAACGCCAACAACAACCTTGGGACTACACGGCACCAAGATTTTGATCGAAGTAAAATAGGCATTCTAATCAGGTTACGTTGTGGTGAAATAATGAAAAACGGCAGGGTCTTTTTTGCGATTTTTGGATTAATGCTTGCAGGTTGTTCGGGTACAACGGTGGTTTTGGTGCCCGATGCAAGCGGTAAGGTCGGGAAGGTATCGGTAAAAACCAAAGCCGGTGAACAAATGCTCAGTCAAGCCGGGGAAAGTACCACGGCCAGTTCGGTTGATAAAGCGCCAACGCCGGGTAAAGTTCTTGATGACACGAAAATACAAAAGATGTTTGGCGTAGCCCTCGCTAATGAACCTGCGCCGCCATTGCATTATTCAATTAACTTTCAGGCCGGTTCAGCCGAATTATTGCCTGATTCCAAGCCACTGTTAATGACTGTATTCGCAGCGATACAGGCACGAAAATCATGTGATGTCAGCGCCATTGGCCATAGCGACCGTGTTGGCGATGACCGCTCTAACAAGGGGCTTTCCCTAAAGCGCGCCGAATCGGTGGCCAATGTGCTAAAAGCCATAGGGCTTGGCGATGACTGTTTGGATGTCCGCTACTATGGTGAAAGTGACCCCGTTATTCCAACCGCCGATGGCGTTGCCGAACCCCGTAATCGGCGTGTAGAAATAGAAGTGCGATAACAAGGGTGCCGTATTTTTGCAGTTTGGCGTTATTTTGTCGCTGAATTCGCCCTATACCGCTAAGGTATTAAATTTGTTAGCTTTATTTCATGCACTTTTCTAATTGACAAACGAGTATGGCTAATTTACAGTTTAAAAAAGCCGTATTTTTATCACAGGATTAAATAGCGGGATACGTCAATGAATAAAGATAAAAAATTACGTTGGGGAATTTTAGGTGCGGCGCGTGTTAATGAGCGTTTGCTGCCCGCCATTGTTGAAGCGTCCAATGCCGAATTGGTGGCGATTGCCAGCCGTCGGCCAGGCGCTGCTGCTGAAACACTGGCCAAATACACAACGCCACAACCCGATATGCGCACTTACGATGCGCTTGACGCATTGCTGGATGATCCGCAAGTTGATGCCGTTTATCTGCCGCTTGCCAATCACGAACATGCCGAATGGACATTACGGGCTATTGCGCGCGGTAAACACGTCTTGTGTGAAAAGCCGATGGCGCTGTCGGTTGCCGATATTGATGCGATTGAAAGTGCCGCACGGCAGCACAATGTGACTGTCATGGAGGGCTTTATGTACCGTTTCCATCCGCAACATGCCCGCGTTTTGGACTTGATACGCGTCGGTTTAATCGGTGAGATACGAACGGTACGCGCCAGTTATTCCTTTATGATGCGGCCAGCACGCATGTACCGTTTAACCGAGAGTATTGAAAATGGTGGCGGTGCTTTGTGGGATATTGGTTGTTATGCCATTCATTCTGCACGCATGTTTTTTGATCAACCCGCACTGGCAGTAACGGCAATGTCCAATTATGTCGAAAGCGGTGCAGACATGAGCAGCTCTGGCATCATTGATTATGGGGCGGGAAAATTTGCCCATTTTGATTTCAGTTTCGATCGGGCACGGCGTTGTGAATATGAAGTTACCGGTACTAAAGGCGGCATAAAATGCCATGTGGTCTGGCAATTGCCGACTGATGTTCCGGTGATTTCCTGGTGGACAGAAGATGGCCGGCAAGCTGAAGAACGGATGCCTGCCGAAAATCATTTCAAGCTGGAAATTGAGCATTTTAGCGACTGCGTGTTAAACGGCAAAGCACCGGCATTGTCATTGCAAGATGCCAAAGACAACTGCAAAATTTTGGTTGCTGCGTTGCAGTCTGCGGCTCAGGGGCAACAGGTCAAAATTGATTAGGAATATGCAAGAAATAACATAAGCTAATTTGAAGCATAGATTCATTTGGCATCAGGCAGCCTTTTTAGTGAAGAATTAAAACGATTGACAGCGCTACTCTTCCGGATTTTTAAAAAGGCTGCTTTTTTATTTCGAACTAAGGAACAATACCTTCGTCAAATATGTAAAGTCAGTTGAAAAACGGCATTTGAGTGATTTTAACTCATTGATTTTACAGTAACTGGTCAAGCTGATTGATTTCGCCCTTGACATAGGGCCGGCTAATGGGTAGCCCCTTTTCATGCAGTGAGGCAGGAACCGCATCGCTCACTCGATAGAAATCGTTCCATTCAGCCAAGCACACGCTCTACATGCAGCCGGTTTTATTCCGAAAACCAAACGTTATGGACTGTCACTAGGCGACAGGGCGTGTCTTGGACTGGCAACAACAAGGAATTTGGCGGTATTAACGGCTGACATTGCCTGGACTGAAATTCAGGGTATTGATGTTGATGTCATTCAAATTCGGTAAAGCCGGGATTGAGTTGGTCATGCTTTTGTAACCCGCTCTACCCACTAGAGCGCAGCCAGTACAGGTCTGATTCCGGGTTTTTCCTTGGAATTTAAGCTCCTCCTCCACAGCCCCCGCCGCAGCCACCACTGCCGCCACCACAGCCATTCCCGCCTCCTTCGCCACCGTCACCACCCCCATCGCCACTACCCGCACAACCTATGGGGCTGGCACATAATTCATCGTTACCAGAGTTCAACGTTTTGCAATCGTCAATGGTGTAAATACAATCGCCAGCAATAGCAAGAAGTGAATCGATGGCAAACAATCGCGGCAAGCAATTCGGGTTTTCAGGATCGATATTTTCCCGGTTACATGCCAAGCGCCAAACGCGTTTGATACCGTCCTGCGCTGTTGTTGGTGTTTGCATGGCTTCAGCAGGCATATGGTACAAAAAACGTCCAAATGCACTTTTGCAAAAGCTCTCATAGCCACGGGAGAATAAAATAAATTCATGCCAAGCATCATCAACTGCTTGTGAAGGCATAGAAACCATTTTGCCGCCAGCTTGGTTGCAGATATGAAAATAGTCACGCAGTCCTTCAATGATGAAGGCGATCTGTGCATCAGTGAGTTGAGGGTGTTTTCTTTTGAGTTTTATTTCAATTGCAGGGTGAAAGGAGTAGTCCCGGATAAATTCGGATTGCACTCGCAGTTTTCGCTCTCTACTGGAAGCCATATAAATTGCAAGACAGAATAGAGCTATTAAAAATGTTATCGCTGCCAT
>SBAV01000547.1 GCA_005239965.1 Methylobacter tundripaludum | reverse complement strand
CGATTGATATTAAATGATTTATTTTTTCTGGTCTCGCGCTAATTTACCTTTAAAATCGCTAACTTAGAGGAAAATCCATCTAAAAAGCCAAAAATAAACTTATGTATATTGATTTATAAAGGTTTTTAGCACGAACGTAAAAAATAAAATGTATTTAAAATCAATATAGTTAGGCCATGAGCGGGAATAGCTGCTTAAAGAAATATTTTGCCAATATTTGCCGAAAATTATTTCGGCATTAACTGATTTTGAATATCTGGAACTTACTCGCACAACGTTAATTGAACATGAATAACATCAAGTGTGAAAATAAAATAACTTTCTGCATACGGAGTAACAAACATGCAACCATTTAAACTAAAACTTAAAAAAACATTGGCTTTTTTAATAGCCGGCTCCGTTTATATAACAGGTTGTCCTGTTTTTGCGGAACCGACGGATAATATTCAAGATATGCACCATGAGCAAGCCAGCCTCGATTGGCCGGGTCTTTATTTCGGTTTTATGCCTTGTGCTGATTGCAGGGGTATAAAAACAACGCTCGCTTTAAACACAAATAATACTTATGTTTTAAGTGCTCAATACGTCGGCAAATCTATACGGGAATTTGTAGAAAAAGGGAAATTTGCCTGGGGCGATAAAAAAGATACCATCGTTTTAACGCCGCGCAAAGGTTCTACAACACCGCAACAATACCTTGTCGGTGAAGACAAGCTTGTTAAGCTTGATGAAAATGGTAATCGTTTCACGGGCGATCTTGCCGACCGTTATACTTTGCGAAGAAAAGATGTCACACAGTTGCCAGAAGGTCATTCAGGGCATTAAGTTATTTTTTCTATACGCGACACGGCAAAAATTTACGCTGAAAAATATTTATAACTGATGTTACGCAGGCTATCAGAAGAATCAATGGCTGTAGCGAATTGAAAAAAAATTGTAACTTATTGATTTTTCATTATGGGTACGCAACATCAGTTTATAAGTTATTTTATTGTCGCGTACACAATTCGCCTCATATAAAAAAATATCCATGATAGGCAACCAACCGCTAATAGAGCGTGACCACAAGGTGTTATGGCATCCTTGCACCCAAATGAAAGACCACGAAACCTTCCCCATCATCCCCATAAAACAAGGGCAAGGCGTTTGGCTGGAAGACTTCGAAGGCAACCGTTACCTGGATGCCATCAGTTCCTGGTGGGTTAATTTGTTTGGCCATGCCAATCCAATCATCAATGGCGCCCTTAAAGATCAGCTCGATAAACTGGAACACGTCATCTTTGCAGGATTTAGTCACCAAGCCGGTATAGAACTCGCCGAACAGCTGGTGGCTATTACACCAGAAGGATTATCACGGTGTTTCTATGCCGACAACGGCTCAGCGGCAGTCGAAGTTGCCCTGAAAATGAGCTTCCATTACTGGCGTAATAAAGGGCAAACGCAAAAAACCAGATTCATTACCCTGGAAAACAGCTACCACGGTGAAACCCTAGGTGCGCTAGCCGTCGGTAATGTCGCATTGTACAAGGAAACATACGCACCCTTGTTAATGGATGTCATCACTGTGCCAGGGCCGGATTGTTACCATCGGGAAGCTAACGAAACCTGGCAAGATTACAGCGAGCGCCGTTTTGCGTTGCTGGAACAATCCCTGCAACAACATGCCGACACCGTATGTGCCGTCATTGTCGAACCTTTGGTACAATGCGCGGGCAACATGCGCATGTACGACGCCATCTATTTAAAACTATTACGGGCAGCGTGTGACAAGTACGGCGTGCATCTGATTGCCGATGAAATTGCCGTCGGCTTTGGCCGCACCGGTACTTTATTCGCCTGTGAACAAGCGGCTATCTGCCCTGATTTCATATGTTTGTCGAAAGGATTGACGGGGGGCTATTTACCCTTGTCAGCGGTATTGACCACCGACACCATTTACCAGGCATTTTATGATGATTACCAAAAGCTGACGGCATTTTTGCATTCGCACAGCTACACCGGCAACGTGCTGGCTTGCAGGGCGGCATTAGCTACCCTAACCATTTTTCAGCAACAGGCTATTATTGAAAACAACAAACAACTGGCTAAAATCATGGCAAAAGCCGCACAACGTTTTAACGACCACCCGCATGTCGCAGAGGTTAGGCAAACTGGTATGATACTGGCTATAGAAATGGTTAAAAACAAGCACACCAAAGAACCGTATCCTTGGCAAGAGCGGCGTGGGTTCAAAGTATATCAATATGCCTTGTCGCAAGGGATTTTATTACGGCCACTCGGTAACGTCATTTATTTTATGCCGCCCTATGTCATTACTGAAGCCCAGCTGTTCCACATTGCTGACGTCGCATGGCAAGCAATCAACCGAGCGGTGCAAGACTGATGCGCGTATCCAGATTATATACCCCCGTACCCCTCTCAAAAGGCAGAGTCATCGAACTGGACGACGAAGGCGGCCATTACATCAGGACGGTATTACGCTTAAGAAAAGACAGCGACATCATCCTGTTCAACGGTAACGGGGTTGAATACCAATCCCGCTTGACTGACGTAAACCGGAAAGCGGTCGTGGTTGCGATTGGTGAAAAAATCAATCGGTCGGTCGAATCACCGTTAACCGTTACCTTGGGCTTAAGCATTTCACGCGGTGACCGCATGGATTTTTCAGTACAAAAAGCCGTTGAGCTGGGCGTTAACACCATCACACCGTTAGTGACCGAGCGCTGCGTGGTGCAACTTACCGATGACAAAAAATCGCAACGTTTGGCGCATTGGCAAAAAATCGTTCACCATGCTGCCGAACAAAGCGGCAGAACTTGTCTCCCTGATTTAACTCCGGTAAAGAGCTTACCAGACTGGCTGCCTTCTCAACACGGATTAAAAGTATTTCTTGATCCTCATGCAACCACCACGCTATCACAATTACAGCCGGAAAACTTGCATGTCACCTTACTTACCGGACCTGAGGGCGGTTTTTCTGACATAGAGCGCAAGACAGCGAAAGCAGCCGGTTTTATCCCTGTGCGTTTAGGCGCACGCATACTGCGCACAGAAACAGCATCTTTAGCCGCATTAGCCGCCGTGCAAATGTTATGGGGAGATTTTGGGCAATGAGTCGATACCTGTATGCGCTAGTGCCTTTGCTGGTGTTGTTGGCGGCAATCTCGCTGGCCTGTATTGCCGGTTATCTAATTATCCAAGGCTTTGATGCTGATGTGCCGCTGCGCAAAATTGTCAGAAAATCAACGCAACTGTTTTTGCTGCTGAGCATTATCCCCGCCATGTTTTATCTAAAGCTCAGCAAGCAGGAACTCGGCTTTGCCGAAAAGCCGGTATTTTTTAAACAATTGCTACAAGGATTTGCCTTGGGCTTTTTGACGCTGATGCCGGTGTTTATTATGCTGTACTTGCTGGGTATCAATATTGTTGATACTTCACAGCCCTGGACATGGGCTTGGATAATCCAGAAACTGAGCATTGAATTATTGCTGGCACTCCTCATTTCCCTGTTTGAAGAGCCGATTTTCCGAGGCATTCTCCTGGCAGGGTTAATCAGGAAACTACCGGTTATGCCCGCTGTATTTATTACCGCATTTTATTATGCCATACTGCATTTTTTAGACAGCAAAACGCCAATCCCCAAACAAAACCTGGATGTATTCAGCGGTTTTCAACTGCTCGGTGAAGCATTTATTAACCTTTTGAACCCGGACATTTTAGCGGCTTTTTCTTCCTTGTTTCTGGTCGGTATTTTTTTAGGCTTGTTGAGAACACGCGTACCAGCCAGTTTAGGTTTGTGCATAGGCTGTCATACCAGTTGGGTTTGGCAAATCAAAATGAACAAAAACCTGTTTAACACCGATTATCACTCCGATTATCTCTATCTGGTCAGTAGTTATGACGGTGTGATAGGCCTTCTGGTAACCCTATGGTTGGCTATCCCCATTGTGGTGTATCTGTCGTCTTGGTATGCAGGCGCTTATCGCCAACAATCCGAAAATCATTCATAGATTAGGATTTTCTGTCATTAATTTTATCTTTCAGCCAATTTCGTTGAAATATTCATAAATCCTGAGCAGATTCCGTTATTTAAAGCTTACTTCCGTCGTTGGCTTCTGGTATATTCAAGCTTCGATTCGGCTTTCTGCTAACCGAGGTCAGTTGTGCAAAGCCAATCAATAATAAAAATTAATTTAAGAGGTGGAGAGCCGTTATGACTGAAGGGTTGTTTATTTTAACTACCGTATTTATTGCCTATGTGG
>SBAV01000404.1 GCA_005239965.1 Methylobacter tundripaludum | reverse complement strand
TCATCCGATAAAACCCAAAATTGACAACACTTTGTCGATTTAATTTACAGCACAGCACAGCACAGCACAGCACAGCACAGCACAGAAAAATCATCCCAACAAATTGATTTATATGCAAATATAAAATGTAAAATTTTTGGCACACTTGGTGCTTGTACTTAAATGACATACATTTTTATGGATGTCTTTACAAACCAAGCCCTAACTTAAGAATACCATTGTGAAAATACCGACAACATCTTACATAAAATTGATTGGTTAAAATCTAATGGCTACCGCAACGTAGGGTTTGTCGGTGACAACGATGGGGACGTAGATAAATTTTAAATTGTTTTAGCACACATGTGATTGCCGTAATGTTTTACGACCAATAGCCTGTCTGGTGAGCAACCTTTCATCTACAACCCAATCATTGTTTAAATTTTAACCCACAACGAGAGATACACCTATGTCTACGACAAAGGTTCGCGTTACGGCGACTGATAACGAGCTTTATATCATCGCAACAACACCGGCTGGCAGTTCTGCCAGCAGGGGCGTATACCCTGGTACTGGTTGGCATTAACTAGGGAGGGCCGCAGGCATTCAACGTCATCGTTACAACGAATGGTGTTGATACGGCATACCAAGCACCGGCTAACTCGGCTATTGGCGCAAATTGGACGGTAGCGATACCAATTACCGTATAAGAAACCGCTAATTAAACTCATTATTTTTTCTGAGGAAATACTATGAAATTCGTAAAACTATTAGCAGGTTCAATGCTTGCCATCTTGCTTCTAAATAGTGCGGCGGCATTTGCTGGACCGCCGCCACCCAAAGACGGAAGACCGCCGTGTTCGATTGAGCCTCATAGACCCGGCTGTCCTCCTCCCCAAAGGTAGACGATGCGGAATCCTGGGCTTTATGTCCAGGATTCCGGGTTGCCACAGGTGGCCATTGGCTAAAATTTTCGGTTTTTTCCGCACTTTTTAGCGGCATAAGTTGGGTTGCAAGTTTTTGTAACCCAACATCTCAATCTGCTACCGCATCATATTAAGCAACACAAAGGATAGCTCTTATAAATCATTTGGACTCAATCCAGTATGCTTAGAAATACGAGCAAGCATACGGGATCCAATTTCTTCACCATCGTGGAAGGCGAACACAAAATCAGGCCAACCATTCCGCGAAAGGGTACGATGCGACCCAGATTGACGCTTAACTTTCCAACCGATAGCCAGTAGTGCCGCAAGAACACGTTTAGCTTTTACCGAAGGCCAATGGCTCACGCAGCAACAAAATCAATGCAGATTGGCATCGGGAGGCTTTCTTTTGTTTCAATTCGCTCGGCAAGCACGCGAAGCGCCAATACCTCAGCTTTGGCCATCGCCTCATTAGCGGTAGCGCCATAAGTAAGTACGCCCGGAATTTCAGGAATCTCCGCTAACCAGCGACCATCATTTTCTTGTTCGTATTCAATATGAAAATTCATATCATCTCCAGATAGGACAATATCCATATTTTACGCTTGCCATCGGAAAATGCCTAATGTTGCGTTGAGGCGTGGCCATTCTCCACTTCTATAACAGCAGCAAGTTGTTTTAACGTAATTGTTCAGACCCCTACCAATTTTATACCCCTCATCCTAGCCTTCTCCCGAAGGAGAAGGAATTTTAAGGTGGGGGCCTGAATAATTACGTTTTAACTGGTCTTGAGTAAGCCGCGTAGGTTGGATTGCACGCTTTTCGCAACCCAACACATGAGGTGATAAATGCGAATTATTGTTGCAATAGTTTTTAAAATCACATACATTTCAAATAATTGAAACAAAATCCTTAACAGAAAATACCTAAGGAACTTCTTTGCCAACAATATCAATGTTTTATGGAATCATCATTCGGATGTATTTTGCACCAGGTGAACATCCACCACCACATTTTCATGTGTACTACGCTGAATATACAGCGACTGTAGACATACGGACTTGTGAACTCATTGAAGGCAACTTTCCAAGGAAACAAACAAAACTTGTTTTGGCGTGGGCAGAGTTACACCAAGAAGAGCTTCTGAATGATTGGGATTTAGTCATGAATGGTAAAGAACCCATCAAAATTCAACCCTTACAATAAGGAACCAATATGTATCCATCAGTAATATCAGTTATTCCTAAAAATGATTATTTGCTCGATATAACTTTCAATAATGGCGAAAGTGGTACATTAGACATGAAACCCTATTTAGACTTCGGAATTTTTAACAGAATCAAAGACTATAAATCATTTGAAAAAGTTACGGTTGCTTTTGATACGATTGAATGGGAATCTGGCGCTGATCTTGATCCTGAATTTGTTTACGCTAAATGTAAAAAGCTTTCAGCAGCGTAGGTTCTGTGTGGACAATGTATTTATACCTCAAAGTTGTTTGAATATCCGGTAAAAATCCTTCTTTTTCAATCCCGCTTGTTCTGCCATGCTTTTGATAAGCGTTTGTGAAAAAGGTGCTTTAGGGCAATCGACCGTCACTTTATACAACCTGCCATTTTCGACTTTTACCCATTGTTCATGCGACGTGCCTTTTGTGGGTCTGGCAATAAAACCGAGGTAGGCGAGAATAGCTTTAACATCTTTACAGGTAAGCGGTGGATATTCTCCACTCATGCAGGAATCAGCGGTAAGATTTCATCAAAAACACGTTCTGCACTGTGCAATAGCGCAATTTTTAACTTAATAAAGTGATATTTAAGCCAGGTAGAAAACGGTGCGTGCCTTGATAACAATTGTGCTGCATAAAACTTATCTTCTCCGGCCAAGGCATCATAAACATAATCAGCAATCATGGCTTCCAGCTTGATTTTAGCTTCTTCAAAACAATCACCTTGCGCAGCCAGATTAAAATTAAGGCAAACGGCAACCCAGCAATCGCCCTCCTGTTCAGCGTAGCATTTTACAATGAGTTGTTCTGGGGTCATGGGTATCCACTCTTAATTACTGATGGGCAATCATCCTTCTATAAGCTCAGGACGAACGGTAGTGTGTTTCAAGTTGCTCGACTTATTTCGTATACATTCCTCAGTATTAACAATATCTAATAACCAACATCTCATTACCAGCGCGCTGAAATTCATAAGCCACACGCCGAATTGTACAGAAAATTAAACTTTAGCCCTGTTTGCTGCTGTCTTATAAACCTCGTTATTTTCTCTTTTTCCAACAGCAATAACAAAAACAATAATTTCTTGATTATCAACTTCATAAACAAGCCGATAACCTGCTGAGCGTAGCTTTATTTTGTAAGCGCACTCAAAGTGACTTAATCGATTGGCCTCAATATGGGGATTTTCCAAACACTTTTTCAGCTTGTTTTTAAATTGTTTTTTGATACCGTTATCCAGTTTATCCCATTCCTTTTTTGCGCTCGGTAGAAATTTTAATTTATAAGTCATCAAGCGTAACTTCAATTGCCAAGGGCTTTTCTGCTTGCCTAGCTTTAACTATTTCACCTAATTCATAATCTTCCAATTTGCTCAGCAACAATTCATAGACACCAGCAGGAACAAGATAAGCTGTAGGCAAATTATGGTTGAGAATGGCAATTGCTTCACCATCAGCTTTGTTTAACAAGGCTGTTGGGTTTTTCTTTAATTCAGAAATGCTTGCGCTAAAAGAAGCGAGTATTTGTTGCATCTTCAACTCCAAAATAAGTGCTTATATTAGCTCTTAATTAGAAAAACTCAACTCTGATTTAGATATACGTAACAACACATCAGAGAGCCTTAACAACCAGCAGTTCATTACCACCGCGCTGGAATTCATAAGCCACACGCCGAATCTCAGTACAAAAGCCATGTTTTGCTAGCGCATCCATAATGGAAGCAAGATGAGGGGAAGGTTCGCCACTCAGCGTAAGCACAGGAAACACCCTAACTTCATGCGCTACCCGCAACATCTCCAACAACGCTTGCAGATGAAATTCGGCGGACAAATGATCACTGTACAAAAACAAAAAATGTGAAGACAAGGCCATATCAAACCTGCCGCTATCAAAAGGCAGCGAGGGCAATTCCCCCACAATATAACGACCTTCGTTTTTACCGGCCTCGTAATCTGACAGGAATGCGTCCATTGCCAACATGCGAACCCGACCAAGTTCTTCAACTGATGTGATGGCATTCCAGACAAAATCATTTTGATTCTTGCGTACTTGGCTCAGCACGGTATCGTAAGTTTCAGTAATGCGACTTTTGATTTGTGCCGCGTCAAAGGCATAAATGGGATCAACGGAAACAATGTGGCCACCACGCGCCGTCAATGCCGCATTGAAACCGGCTGGCCCATCACCACAACCCAGTATGCGACCTTGCAAATCGGCTTCGGTAAGGCCGAACATATCAATGTATTCTTGATAGGAACGTCCCCAGGGTACGACTTTATCGAGGGTAAATGCCACCATTAAGCCGATATATTAAAATCGTGAGCAGCAGACGTTACTTGAGCATGAAATAAACAACCACGCCCACAGCTAAACCGATTATGGTAAAAATAGTCGCCTGCATACCTAATACGCGGTAACGCAGGTTGTCCGTCAACAAGCCTTTGGCATGTACGATACGACCACCCAACATTGCAATCCCGCCCAAATGGATGAGCACTACATGTGCGCCATTGAGTTCAAGCAGAACCAGCAAGATGAGCGAAATAGGAATATATTCTGTGGCATTGCCTTGGGCGCGGATTGCCGCCTGAAGTTCGGGCTCACCACCGTCACCAAGACGCACTTTCTTCGCTCGGCGCACCTTGATGACACCCAGCGATAGCCAGACAATCCACAGCGCAGACAATGCGGCATAAATAGAACTTATCATATTTTCCCTCTGTTTTCATTTCAGAATCGAGTACAAGTCGACCGGCACGCTGTCTTGTGTAGGTTCCGCTGTGTCGCCTTTAGACTTCTTGGTTTTGCCAGCCACAGATATGGCTTCCTTAGCCCATAATTCAAGTTGTTCGGGATCATCAAGCACATCTTCCGGTAATTCAAAATACCGACGCACATGAACCCGTCCTTTTTTTGTCATGTAGGAAAAAGACTGCATCCCCGCCAGCTCGTATTTTTTCCGAGTGTCTTCATCGACGACAAAATACAGGCGGTTTTCCATCATCATGGCGAACTGTACCGAATTACAGGAGAAACCGACCCCACCAAAAAATCGCCCCTTTTTTATCGAACCGACAAACTTTAGGGACTCTAAAACGTATGCTTCAAATTCTGCGCTGGTCGACAACGATTCAACCCTACGAAACGCTGTAATGCGTCTCAATATACCGCTGCACAATGCCTTGGAACTCTTCGGCAATCCTATCGCCCTTAAGCGTCACGGTTTTCTCGCCATCTTCATACACCGGCGCAACCGGCGATTCACCGGTACCCGGCAAGCTGATACCAATATTGGCGCTCTTGCTTTCACCGGGGCCATTGACCACACAGCCCATTACCGCCACTTCCATGGTTTCAACACCGGGGTATTGGGTGCGCCAGATCGGCATTTGGTCACGCAGATAGCTTTGAATATCCATCGCCAGTTTCTGGAAATAATCACTGGTGGTACGGCCACAGCCAGGACAGGAAATAACCATCGGCGTAAACGAGCGGAAACCCATAGTCTGCAATATCTCCTGGCCAACAATGACTTCCTGGGTACGCGATGCACCGGGTTCAGGGGTTAAGGAGATGCGAATGGTGTCGCCGATACCTTGCTGCATCAACACCGACAAAGCCGCTGATGACGATACGATGCCTTTGGAGCCCATACCGGCTTCAGTCAAGCCCAAATGCAAGGCATAATCACAGCGACTGGACAAATCTTGATAAATACTGATCAACTCCTGTACATTGCTGATTTTACAAGACAGGATAATTTTATTCTTGGACAGGCCGATTTCTTCCGCCTTGGCTGCACTTTCCAGTGCCGACAATACAATGGCTTTGCGGGTAATGGCCGGTAAAGGCTCTGGGTTGGTTAAGGCGCGGTTTTCATCCAGTAATCGGGTAAGCACCGCCTGATCCAGGCTGCCACCATTAACACCAATCCGTACTGGTTTATCGTATTGGCAAGCAAATTCAACCATTTGCTGGAATTGCGGATCGCGGCTTTTACCGCGTCCGACGTTTCCAGGATTAATCCGGTACTTATCCAAAGCCGCTGCACAATCGGGGTATTTTTCCAGCAACTTGTGGCCGTTAAAATGGAAATCGCCGACGATAGGCACATCGTAACCTCTCTTATCCAGTTGATTACGGATTTCGGCCACCGCTTTAGCGGCTTCTTCGGAATTAACCGTTATACGAACAATCTCGGAACCGGCTGTCGATAACTCGATAATCTGGTTAACCGTTGCGGTAATATTGGCCGTATCGGTATTGGTCATGGACTGCACTACAATAGGCGCGCCGCCGCCAACTTTTACATTGCCGACCATGACGGGATGAGTGATTTTTCTAAGGCTGATTGACATACTTTTGACTTTTTAGCACGTTGTGAATGGCATTAATTATATACTTAGCGGAACGCTCTTGGTAATTAAATGGAACATGAATTTGACAGGTTTAAATGCGAGTAGATTCAAATCCATGTCATCGCTGCTTATTCTTCTAGCTGATGAGCTGCTCTTTTCTATGTTTTATTGTCCACGGAAAGCACAAAAAACACGGAAAATTTCTCTGTTGCTTATGAAAATACCAAGGCGATCGGATTTGACATTTTGATTTGTCGGAAAATCAAAATGTTACCTCCAAAATGAGAAACATTCTCAATAATTATGATATTGATTCGTAACTATTTTTTGGCAGCGCGCGATTGCCCTGATAAAAATACAAATAATATTGATTGAACCGTTTTTATCAGCGTTTATGATCAATATCCTTGCCATATTTAGACGTTACAAACATACTTTTTCGTGTCTTTTGTGCCTTCCGTGGACAACGCTTGGCATCAAATCCGTGTCATTGACGTTCCAATGGCAGAGCAACCAGAAAAATCAGATTAATTCTACTTTGTTAAATCAACATCGCCCTATCATGTTGAAAAAACCAATTGATTTTTAAACGCATAATCAATCGATGCTTGCCTCCTCCTGTG
>SBAV01000029.1 GCA_005239965.1 Methylobacter tundripaludum | reverse complement strand
GTTAAATGCGACAACAATTAATGGAAATACATTGAAATGGAGTCGCTTGCCCAATTATAGTATTCCAACAACTGAAAGCGGACTTTGGATCGCACGCACAGGTTTACATGAATTCAAAGAGGTCGCAACGGATACACAAAATCACCCAGATAATTCGTGCGCTTACTAATCTTAGTACCAAATCTGATTCTGATATGGTTTAATTTAGCTTATGCCTCCTACTGATCGGCACTCATTTAAAGAAGCGGGATTTTCACTGCTAGAATTACTTCTCGTAATTCTCATTATCTCCGTCATCGCCACTTTTGGTTTTACCACCTTGCACCAATATGCGGACAACACGCGCATCCAACAAACTGCAACTCAAATGCAAACCATTCAGCAAGCCGCTGCTGGGTTTTTTATCGATACGGGAAATTGGCCAACGACATGTAATGATCCCAGCTTTAGCAAGTATTTAGCGAATGCCTCCCTGAATAATCCATTTGGCGGCGTGATTTCCTGTCAAATCAGTCGTGAAGGAAAAAAATTTGCAGTCACTAGCGGCAATCTGCCCAATCAAAATGTGGCGCAACAACTTGCAGCGTTGTTACCTAGTGCTGGCATTCAACAAAATGCAGTCATCAGTGAAATTGTGGTTCCATCCAGGCAACAAACTGAAACCGGAAATTATCTTATCCATTACATTGGACTTTCTGCGCCGATGAATAATAACATTAGCCGCTCATTCAGTTTCACTTGTCCAATAGGCTGGTCAGCACAAACCATTATTTCCCCAACTAATATTTTTGCAACCGATTGGTATAATAATTTTCCTCAAGCTTGTTCTTTATGGGGACCTGGCAGTAATCTTATTTCAACTCTCTATGCAGATAATCAATCCTGCACTGCACAAGGAACTCAAAACGGTCAAACACGCTTTAGTTGTAGTTATGGTGTTAATTACGTGAGTAACCGACAACCCGATACCGGTGCCTGTAATGATTGGCAAGTCACTTTAGGTGGCAATGTTGCGTTTACTGAAATTGGTTATTGTATTCCGCCAAATCGCCATTTAAATAAAACTCTACGTCCGGTGACTTTTTTATGATTGAGAACTGCCGTGAATAACCAACACATTCATTATACAAATACCACACCTGGCTTTACGCTACTGGAATTGTTATTCGTTATTGTGATCTTAGGTGTGATCGCAACCTTTGGTTTAACACTGTTCCAACAAAAAACATCGCGTTTCAAGCTTGAAAAAGCAGCCTTGCAAATTCAGCAAATTCAACAAGCGGCGATTGCGTTTTATGTGGATAATAATCAATGGCCCGCAAACTGTGATCCGAATGATGCCGATTTTGCCTCTTATTTACCGATTGGGATTACCACCAACCCTTGGGGCATCTCCTATCAATGCCAAGTCAGCTCGTCTGGAAAAAAATTTCAAATCATCAGCTCCGTAGATTCTAAAGCTACGCAAGAGCAATTAACTGCAGTTTTACCTAGCGCTAGCAGTATTCAAGAAAACCAAGTGCTGAGTGAAATTCCCATTCCTGCTAAATTAATCACGCAAGAATCAGGTTATCTAGTTCAAGTGATTACCTTTTCTGACTTTGATCCTAACGCTCCTGCGCCAACGATAAACTTTACCTGTCCTCGCGGTTGGCAAGGCGCGGCTATTGCCTTACCTAACACACTAATCGCACCTGATTATTTCTTTTATTTTCCTGGCTTAGATGCTTGTGTGGGTTATGGTCCTGGCAGCGTTTCGCTCGCAAATCTTGATATTAGCAGAAACACCTGCACGCCTACGCAAGTAAGCAAAGCCGGTGCCACTGGTTATAATTGTTCGTTTTCAGCGATTTATGATGGCATCATGATGGCACAACAAAGTGTAGCTTTTTGCAGCCCTAGCATCAGAAATCTCTTGGGTAAGAATAATGCGAACACGGGTTTTGATACTTCTTTTGCTTTGATGGGTTATTGCTTTCCTGTAGCTAATAATGCTAATCCATCATCGGCTGCAACCCCCACTCCATTTTAATAAAAGGCAGTTTTTTTATGCGCCATATTAAACTATCTTCCTCGGGCTTCACCCTGATAGAGCTACTTTTTATCGTGGCAATTATCGGCGTCATTCTTAGTTTAACAATTAATTCTTATCAACAACGTACCAACAATCTCAAAGTAGAAAAAACAGCATTACAAATGCAAGCCATTTTGCAAGCAGGCGTGACTTATTTCAATGACAATGGTTGTTGGCCATCACAACCAACTGATAACACTTGCCCTAAGAATGCGCCAGATTTTAATGATTATTTACCGGTTGGTAATAATATCAATCCATGGGGTAATCCTTATATTTATCATGTTGATCCTACCCAAGCCGATAATTTTTTAATTTATAGTGGTACCACCACCCGCACTGAATTCGCGAATCGAATTGCAAGTTTATTACCGAATGCCGCCATTGATGCACAAAATAATCAACAATGCCTAATGCAAACGAAATTTCAGGCAGCGGGTAATATTTTGATTACAACGGTTGGTCAAAGCAATTATGGCCCCGATGGCACTCCGACCGCATTCACATTAACTTGCCCCAACGGATGGTCGCCGAATTTTGTTGCCGTCCCAAGTATTATCCATCCCAGCGCATTTCCGCCCTCTTTTTGTTTTCCTTTTTCTTATGGCGCTCATGCCATCAGTGTTTTAAATACGGTTAATAATGCTTGCAGTCCCATCGGGCAACAAGCAGGTCAAACTGTTTTTCGATGCAGTTTTCTGTCACAATTTAAAGCCAATGATCATTCAACCTATTCATTCCCTAAATGTACCAATTGGACCCAAATTGGCGGCGGTAATTCTAGCTATACCATCATTGGTTATTGCAGTAATTCCATCGCAACAGTGGCCAAAGCTTCTTTTTAGTTGAGGAATTTTAAAATGCAAAATTTTACGGCTAAAGATAACTTCATGGTTGAGATTCTCGAAAACTTGTTAGCGACATTACCCAACATTATTTCCACGCAATCCAGTTCTGAAAAAAAGGTTGATATCCACGAATGGTCTAATTTTTCCAAGCTAATAAAAGAATTAGATGCCGCGTTGGCAGCTTATAAAGACCCACATTTTTCTTATGAATTTTATGAGACAGCCTCTGATTTAATTACGGAGATCACCAATTATCGTTTGGATATGGCTTGGCGTGCGGCATTGTCTTCATCAAAAGGCATAAGCTTGATGAATCACTTAGTTGCTAGCATTGATAATGCGGTTTCACGCCATGAAATTTTCGCTGAAACGATTTATCAAGATCAACCGGTCATGAAATCATCAGATCCGCTCCAGGTAGCACAAGCCCGCATCGAGGCCATGAGTCAGAAAACTACTGCTGCCGCTTTAGCGGCAGAACAGGCCAACCAACGAGCGGAAGCGTTTTTGCAGCAAATGCAAGCGGAACAAGCACGTTCACGTGGCGCTTTGGATCCTGCCACTTTTGAACACTCCATCGCCATCACGCTAGAACTCAGCATCCGTAATTTAGCGTCTGTGATTGCTGCCGATTCCCAAGCTGAAGCCATTTCC
>SBAV01000311.1 GCA_005239965.1 Methylobacter tundripaludum | reverse complement strand
GCTTTTTTTAAATCGCTGCTACGGCAAATGCTGAAATATTCAGGTTGAAAGCCGGCTTTACGCAAAAACAGCAGCGCCTCCGCTTCTATCTCGGTATGCGATTGCTTTCCGGCAAGAACAGCGTTACGGGCTCGGCCTAGATTTTGATACAGCTTTGCAGCGATAATCCGTTCTGATTCACTCAAATAACCGTTACGGGAACTCATGGCCAAACCGCTCTCTTCCCTGACCGTTTCTACACCGATAACGTCAACGGGAATGTTCAAGTCCCTGACCATGGTACGAATCACCATGAATTGCTGAAAATCTTTTAAGCCAAACAATGCAATGTCTGGCTGTACCATATTGAACAATTTACAAACAACGGTAGCCACTCCGTCAAAATGTCCAGGCCTTGACACACCGCAATATTGTTTGGACAAGACACCGACAACGACGCTTGTGCTGGCATCAGGCTCATAAATATCAGCCACCGTGGGCAAAAACACCAAATCGGCATTGGCAGCTAGCAATTTCTCATTATCCGCCGATTCGGTTCTCGGATAACTGTCAAAATCTTCGTTTATACCAAATTGTGTGGGGTTAACGAAAATACTGACCACCACGTGGGTTGCCTTCGTTTTGGCAACTTCAACGAGCTTTAAATGGCCTTCATGCAAATTGCCCATGGTGGGTACAAAAGCGACGCTTTCAGCCGCTGTTCGCCACACCTTAATAGCGGCGCGCAACTGTGTAACTGTGTTAACCGTTTGCATCGAAATTAAAAACTATGTTCTGGGGTTGGAAATTGACCACGTTTAACCGCTTGGTGGTAGGCAACAACAGCATCTTCAATAGTATTTACATCCACCATGAAATTTTTGGAAAACCGTGGGCGTTTAGCCGTGCCAATGTTAAGCATGTCATACAATACCAAAACCTGACCATCACAGTCTACACCGGCACCAATACCAATCACGGGAATACTGAGCTGAGCGCTGATTTGCTTGGCAAGCGCGGCGGGCACACATTCCAAGACCAATAAAGTAGCGCCGGCTTGTTGCAGTGCGTAGGCATCAGCACTGATTTTTTCCGCATCGGCTTGGTTTTTGCCTTGCACGGCATAGCGGCCTAACTGGTTTATCGATTGCGGCAATAATCCCAAATGACCGCACACCGGAATGCCTTGCCCGACCAGAAAGCTGACGCAATCAATCCTCGACCCTTCCAGCTTGACCATTTGCGCCCCGCCCAATTGCATCAACTTGGCAGCGTTTTTGGCCGCCGCCTTAGGTGATGGGTAACTCATAAAAGGCAAATCGCCAATAATAAACGCCCGTTGACGGGCATGGCTAACGCAGCGCGTGTGATACACCATATCGTTGATGGACACAGGCAAAGTCGTGCTATGGCCTTGAACGACCATGCCGAGCGAATCGCCGACCAGCAGAATATCGATACCGGCTTTATCCAGCACGGCGCTAAAACTGGCGTCATAAGCAGTTAAGCAGGTGATCTTTTCACCACATCGCTTCATTTCGGTTAAGTCATTAATCGACAATGGTTTTATAAGTGTTTGCACGCTATCAATCCAGCCTTTTTAAGCCAGACAACGGACACTGGGCAAGCAAGTCTTTAATATTGCCTTTGCCAGGCACATGCAGTTGCGGGGCAATTTCATATAAGGGATACAAAACAAAAGCACGTTGCGTAAGCCCGACATGCGGCACGGTCAATTCGGGCAAATCGATGCACTGATCGCCATACAGCAATACATCCAAATCCAGTGTCCTGGCTCCCCAACGTTCACCGGTGCGTACCCTGCCCTGTTCATGTTCAATAGATTGCAAGCTGCGCAACAATGTCAAGGGGGGGAGACTCGTCGCCACAGCCATCACTGCATTCACGTAATCGGGTTGATCTTGCGGCCCCATCGGCGGGCTGTGATAAAAAGACGACATCGCCAATTCCCTAACACCGTATAGTGCGGATATGGCTTTGCGGGCATGATTCAATTGCTCAACAGGACCAGCCAAATTACTGCCCATACCAAGGTAGGCAGTTACTTCCTGTGTTGTTGAATCACTACGGTATTGCATCACTCTGGGTTTTCTTTTGTTGCCACGTTACTGTTCTTGGTGCGTTTACGGTTATTGTATTTACGCTTAGGCTTGTTGCCTGCCCCGTTGCGTACCGGTTGCGTCATGGTTTTTTGTTCGGCTTCACTGGCGGTTTGGAATTTCTCCCACCATGCGGCCAATTCTGGTGATGCGCCGCCGGTTTCAGCGCGTAACAATAAAAAGTCGAATCCGGCCCTAAAGCGGGGGTGTGCCAGTAAACGACTGGGCTTGGAACCCACGCACACATCCAATTTGGATTGCAAATTCCAGACTTCGCGCATGGCCATTGTGATATGCCGAGGCATCGCCGTGGTTTTAACCTGTTTGGCAATGATCTCGTTAGCCGCGTCCTGATGAGCGATATATTGGCCTACGCCCTGATTCATCAATCCTTTTGCACGCGCCAGTACCGGCTCCCACAGGAGGGCGGCAAATAAAAAATAAGCCGTCACGGTTTTGCCGTCGGCTATCCTGTCGTCTGAATTTTTTAAGGCCCTGGTGACTAATTGTCTGGTCGTAGCACCTTCCTTACTGGCCAGGCTTTTCGCGGTCGCAGGAAACAACACCCGAAACAGTCCATAATGATTAAGCATTTCAAAAGTTTGCAAAGCATAGCCCGACAAAAACAGCTTCAGCACTTCATCATAAAGACGGGCACTGGGTATGCTACTTAACTGGTCGACAACGCTGTGTATGCCTTTTTGGCATTCAGGATCCAGGTTAAAACCTAGCTTAACGGCAAAGCGCACGGCCCTTAACATGCGCACGGGATCTT
>SBAV01000310.1 GCA_005239965.1 Methylobacter tundripaludum | reverse complement strand
CCTCAGTAAAATTATTCAGGGCGCTGTATTCGGTGATCTCAAAACAAATCTTCTCTGGCGGGATCACATAGTCAAACAGGCAGCTGCGGACAAAGTCGATGAATGTCGGATCGCTGAGAGTCTGGGGACTAAGATTGATGTTTACTATGCCCGTGTGTACCAGGTTGTCGCTTTCTGCCAACCACGCGCAGGTTTTGTTGAACACCCAGCGATCGATTTGTGGGAGCATCTGATAACGCTGAGCTGCTGGAAGAAAAGCGCCTGGAGCCAGTAGTTTGTTGTCGGTGTGCAAACGCAACAAAATTTCGTAGTGTTGCAACCCGGTTGGGTTTCTCAGTAAGGGCGTGATTGGCTGTTGAAATAAAACAAACTGATGTTCGTGGATGGCCTGAGTTAGGGTCGCGACCATATCCATTTGGCTGTGACGATAGATTGTGGCGTGTTTATCGGGGGCGTTGACAACGATACGATTTCGACCCGCTTCCTTGGCTTCATAGCAAGCGGCATCAGCTAGGCTAAGTGCTTGTTCTCCACAGCTTATTCGATTATCAATAGCGATAAGGCCAATGCTGACCGACGTTTTAAAAAGCCGTTGTAGCCACTGAAAATGATGTGCTTCCAGTGCCTGACGAATACCTTCGGCGCTGGTTCTACCTAGCGTTTTATCTTGATTACAAAAGACAATGGCGAATTCATCACCTCCCAAGCGAGCCAGCATGTCTTGTTCTCCGACATGTTGCTGAAAAAGGGCTGCTATTTGCCGCAAACACTCATCACCCGCCACATGTCCACAAGTATCGTTGATGACCTTGAATTGATCCAGGTCGATAAACAACAGCGTATGAGGGCTTTGGCTACAGACGGCATCTTGCAGGAAATTTTCGAAGGCTGTGCGATTATATAAATCCGTCAACGGATCGTGATTTACCAGGTAAGTCAGCTGCAGTTCCTGGTGTTTGCGCTGGCTAATGTCAATCAGTGAACCTTCAATCAATTCCCCCTCGTGTGTTTGGGTAAAACGAGCGGAAATCATATACCAAGCGCTATTATCCCCTTTCTGCCGGCCTTGCACTTCATTATTTATCAAGCTTCCCTGGTCATAAAGCACTGCTGTCAAATTTTTCCAGGTGCTTTGTGTCTGTTCGAAGTAACTAGGTAAAAACACCGGATGCGAAGCCAATGTTTTTATAGAAATATTGAGTGTTTTTTCAAGGACAGGATTTCCGTAGATCAGTTGGCCATCGGGATGTACGCAAAACAATCCTTCCATCGCAGTGTCGTAAAGATCCTGATAACGTTTCAGGTCGATGATGGATTTTTGCTGGAACTGTAATTTCTCTTCACGATCCTTATTGATGTGTCTGGTAATCGACAGGGAGAGTAATATAAACATTGCCGTTATGCTGGCAAGCGTAATATGATCCGTTGGTAGGTAGTAGGGTATTACTGCGAGCCGATGCAGAGCGCCTATAATCCCAGGAATAGCTACGCATGCGGTACTGCATAAGAAAAACCAGGCGTATTTGCCATCTTTAACTACCAGATAAATCCCTGTGTAGAGTATGAAGGCTTCTATCCATAAGAAATTAATTCTGAGGCATAGAGTGAATTCACCGAAATGGATGAGGAATATACCCAGGATAGCGAGTATCACGCTACTTAGAATCTGCATATCCAGTACTTTCGTGAGTTTTGGATAGCGGTTATTGAAGTCAAAAAAGAGGCTGAGATACCGCTTTGTAAATAGGGTAATTAGCGCAGGCGTGATCCCCCCCAATATTTTAGCGAAACGTTCATTCCAGTCGCTTTGCTCCGGCCACAGGTACTGATAAGGTAAGCCGAATAGCACTGAACATATTAGCAGGGAACTGATAAGTGCCGCGATGTAGTAGAGATAAAGCGTCTCGCGGATGCAATAGTATAAGAACAGGCTATAAGCACAGACACCCAGCGCAATTCCAAGCAGTAATCCTAAAACTAACGTCTGGGTTTGTAGGTGTCCGTTAAATGTCTTATCTGTCCATAAACGCAACGGTAATTGTAGAGCGGTCGATGTTTTTACCCGAATATAAATCCCGGTGGTACTGTTGGGGGCAAACTGGATGGGGAAGACCGGCTGCGGCGCTATTATTGGACGCTTGGGAAAATCATAACGATCCCCCTCGGTTAGGCAGATGACGCTATTAAGATCTAAGTCCTTCGCCAGATAGCAAACCTGGATGTCATCCAGGGCCGGGAAATTAACCTCCAATAAGCGTTGTTGTGCTAATGGACTGTCATTATGGATCGCCAAGTAAAACCAGTGGCGCGCAGCGGTAAAGCCCAGGCTTGGCACATCGTTTTGGCTGGGTTTCCAAGGCAACTCGGCGTGATGCCGATAAACCTCGAAAAAGGCTAAGTTTTGCTTGGAATCTCTAAGCACCCACACATGTTTACCGAGGAACTGGTCTGTTATCTGATTGAGGGCGATGGGCTGGGTTGGGCTTGCAAAGCCGAGTTGCATGCCGAACCATAAGCCAAATAGGATAGATGCTATTTTAGCAGGCATAAAGATTTGACGCATAGTGCCAAATGTGTGTCGGGTCAGGAAAAGCTAATATATAGGGATTGGTGAATAAGTGCTTTCCCTGAAAATTATATGTGGCATTACACAATTCGCCCCAAGAGCCAAAGTGTTTGGTAAGTTGACGAGGTGATGAAGAAAATGGTGGTGAATTGTAAGTAATGCCTTACTTTTTGTCTAGTGCTATTTTACAAAGTAGCTCTTATTTGGTATTAAAGGCGGGCTTAAATGTACATCCTGAAGGGTAATTTTAATGTTAACGTGAGTTCGGGATAAGAAATTTCTAACATATTGATTTTTTGTGTAATCAGATGAAAAAATAGTAAAAAATTGCCCAATATCCACAAATTTCTCCAAATTCACCTTTTTTAGTGAGAGAAAACTCAATTTTCATATATCTTTTCTAATTTAAAATCAATAGATTAAGAAATCAGGTATTTCATTTCTTATCCCGAACTCACGTTAATGTTAGGCATTAATGGATACGTCGTAGCCTAATAATTTGATTTTTTTAGCAAAGACACTTAATTCATCCAAAGATAATTTTTTTAGAAGAGCCGCCTCAGGTTGTAAGGAAGCCCTGGCAAGTGTGTAAATCATTACTGTTGTTACATCGATGTCATTTTTTTTGATGAGGCCTAGCAGATTTAGAAAGGCTTTTTGTTCAGTGTCAGAAAAGCCCAAGCCGTCGTAATCAAGTAAACAGGTTTGTAATTTGGTAGGGCATACGCTTGCAGACAGCGCTAAATTTTTTAAACTGGCTCGCCAGCTTTGTGCACAATTGTTGATGCGGGCGCGGCCTGTGTCGGTGGCGCTATCGAATTTAAACCAGACCTCGCCGCCATAGCTTTGCAAAACCTGTAAGCCCTGCTGAACTCTAGGCAAATGCACCAGGCTGCCGTTGGTAATCAATACAAAATTGCTTTGGGGGAATACGCCCAGTTCAGTGGCTATTGCTCCAATAAGTTCTACCGCTTTAGCGAAATCTTTTAAGGTAGTGGGTTCGCCATTACCGGAAATAGCAATGTCCTTGATGACGCGCTGGTCTTCATCAATATTGAAACGCTGGTAAAAATTGCCATGTACAACATCATTAAGGAAAAAGCGTAATTCTTCTTCCAGCAGCTTAAAGTCCATGTCTGGCGCAGTGCCGAGTGTAAGCTCAGGCACTTGGCAATACACACAGCGCCAGTTACAGGCGTTGTTGGTATTAAAGTTAACACCAATGGATAAACCACCCGCACGCCGTGATATGACAGGATAAATGTATTTTAAACCGGCAATGTCGCGGCTGTGGTCAGTGGTTGTTAATGTGGATGACATATTGACGTTTGCGGGCCTCTGGTTTTGTTGCTCTGGTCGAGCGTTTGATACAATCCATGATGGGTATGGGATAATGATTATTTTAATCTAAAACAAT
>SBAV01000118.1 GCA_005239965.1 Methylobacter tundripaludum | reverse complement strand
GTGCATAGTCTGGATGATTCGGCCCCAACACCTTTTCCCACAAGGCAATAGCTCGCTGGTAGAGAGTTTCGGCTTCGCTGTATTTGGCGGCACAATATTCTGCAACTTCTGTTGGCAAAGATGGCCCTGGCGCTTTTTTATCCCAATCCAGCGTTTCCAGATAATCGCGCACATACTGTTTATCAAAGCTCGGCGGACTGATGCCGACACGGTATTCATCTGCCGGCCAAAAGCGTGAAGAATCGGGCGTTAACACTTCATCTATCAGGTGTAAAACGCCGTTATCATCCACGCCGAATTCAAATTTGGTATCGGCAATAATAATGCCGCGCCCTAATGCATAAACAGCGGCTTCTTTGTACAAGCGCAAGCTCGTATCACGCACCTGTTCTGCCAGGTCCTGGCCGATTAAAGTGACCGTATCTTCAAAAGACACATTTTCATCATGCTGGTCTACCGCCGCTTTCGTGGATGGCGTATAAATCGGTTCCGGTAATTGTTGCGCCTGCTGCAAACCTTTCGGCAACTGAATGCCACACACTACACCTGTTTTTTGGTAATCCTTCCAGCCGGAACCAATCAGATAGCCTCGGACGATGGCTTCAACCGGCAGAGGTTTCAGTAATTTCACCACAATCGCCCGCCCTTCAATCTGGGCACGATCAGCGGCATCCGGTACAACCTGCTCCAAGGGAATATCGACAATATGATTGGGTATGACGTGGCGCATTTTGGCAAACCAGAAATTCGATACGTTGGTTAACACGCGCCCTTTACCCGGAATCGGGCCGGGCAAAATGACATCAAATGCGGACAACCGATCCGTGGTCACAATCAGCATGTGCTGATCGTCAATATCATAAATATCGCGCACCTTGCCGCGCGCCCGAAGCTTTAAAGAAGACAGGGATGACAGATAAAGCGCTGCTGGAGCGTCCATGGTACCTCACTCGGTTTTGAAGAATTTTAGAGGGGCATTCTAGCATTATTTTTTCATGGCCCATTGATAAACATGTCGAATTTCACATGATTAGCTCAATACTGTAAGGCGGTTTGAAGTTTTGTGTTGGGTTGGTTTGTTAACCATAGCGCGATAGCGTGGCCCAATATGTTGCGTACTGCAGGGATGCAAGATTTTGCATCCCTACATTCAACACAAATAATATCTTATTGAAAATAAGACAAAAAAGTATGGATTATTCCGTATCAACCGTTAAATAACGCCATGACTCGATAATCTGGCTTATTTCTATAACCGGCTTTTGTGAGGTATTGCTGGGCCCTTGCAGCAGTGACGAGTATTTTTGCAGGTATTGGACATAAAAAAGTGTCGGGCCGTCGTTCGGGTAATATTTGTTGAGATTGACAAAGGCTTTTTGCGCCTTGCTCCATTCATAGTTTTGAAATAATTGTAACGCCTTTGCGAACGCATGGAGCAATGGCGCTAACTTTGGGTCACTGTGATCACTTTTGCCGATTAGTTCAAAAATGGTGATCGGCTGCGTCTTGCCTTTTAGCAGGAACTGGCCAATTTCCCGGCTGACAAAACCGTTTAAACCTTCAATCACACTACCGGATACCAGAATCTGGGTACCCAACACTTTGTTTAAGCTTTCAATACGGGTTGCGGTGTTGACGATGTCGCCAACGGCACGGTATTCGTAATGATCGGCTGCGCCCACATTGCCCAGGCGCATTTCGCCGTAATGCAATCCCAGGCGGGTTGGCAATTGATGTAGCGGCGACTGGTTGAAATGCTGTATTGCCGCATTAATTTTAAGCGCGGCATGGCAGGCATCGCTTCTAAGCTGGGTGTCGGCAACAGGCTTTGCCCACAGCGCAAGCATGGCGTCACCCATCACATCAGAAATCAGGCCGTTACAGGCTTTCACCGCAGGAAACATGGCACTGTAGTACTTGTTCATTAGGACGCTTAAGGCCATAGGATTCATGCTTTCAGACAGGGTTGTATATTGTCCGGCATCCGTTGCCATGCAAACGCCTTGCATTAATTCGCCGTAGCTATCCATGGCATCGGGATTTTGAGTATTTTTAGTGAATACATTTTTGGGTAGGTAACGTGCAGAGACTTGATGTATTGTTTTCAAATAGGTTATTGATTCAAAAGTAGAAATAAATAAAGTTTGCAAAATAACAGTTAAAAGAGGCATCCATACGCGGCCCGTTATGAATACGAAATAAGCTGTCGCCAGATACGCCATACTTAAGGTAGCGATCAAAATGACCGAGATTTTGTACGGGTAAATGCGAAAGATGCCAATCAGCAACCAGCCCCACGCCATTAACACAAAAAATTGATTGTATGCCGGCAATGGCTTGATCCACGACGCGTCAAGCAGGTTGGCAACAGCCGTGGCCGCAATTTCAACGGGACTGGCATTCCTTTCACCATTGCCTGAAAAAACCGTATAAAAACCCTGGTTTTTTTCAGGCTCTATATCTGTTGAGTAGCCGATCAATACGATCTTGTCTTTCAACAGCCCAGCATCTAATGGCTCTGGCGCTAATACGCGGTGCAGGGGGATGGTGCTAATTGCGCCCACACTGCCGTAGTAATTTAAATATAGACTGTGATTGCTGTTTATTAAAGAGCGCCACGATTGCAATAAGCGTTTTTTCTCAGGCGTGTGCGGCACTGAGTGGATGAAATGATCCAGCCGCTTTAAAGATTTACCGTTGTAGGTCAATGCCGATTGAATTTCCTGAAATGTTTCCAGGGGTTTTGGGAGTTGTTCGAAGCTTGCGGGTAGTTTGTTATAAAGCCTGGTATCGTATTTTTGCAGCAACTGTCGAAGATCGCTGTAGGTTTCTTTCAGTAAATAACACTGAAAAATTGCCATAGGTAGCGTCGGTATATCGCCGATACTGTTTTTGTGCGTCCAAAACTGTTTAATGGTTGATGGTGATTTGGGTATCGGGAAAGGTGCAGTGGCTATTGCCGAATTTTCTAACACCGGAACAGGATGGATAATGCGCTCGTAGGTCAGCTCATTTAACACCGGTGCCGTGCGCACGGAAAATTGTTTGATATAACTGGACAGCAGAATGTTTTTGTGTGCCGCTAAAGCTAAGGCAAGCGTGTCATCGTCTCCTGTCACATGTTGCTCAGAAAAATGGATATTAAAGGCGATCAGTGCGGGATGATATTGATTGAGCTTATCAACCAATTGCGCGTAGTGGGTACGCGGCCATTTTTCGGGATCTTCATCAAACTGAAGAATTTCCGCCGATACCTTGTCAACAGTGATGATAACAACTTGCTCTGGCGCTTTTAAGCTCCCCCTAACCTGAAAAAGTGACGCGAGGCCCCAGTCTTCTTCCAAGGCGACGAAGCCGTCTGTTTGGCACAAAACTACCCCTAAAATGCCGACCAACAAAATCGAGAAGCAGTTTTTAGATATCTTTAATAAAGACTTCATTAACAATCACATGCTAACTTTTGTGCCATCTGGATGGGCTCTTTAGAATAATAGTTATGTCAGCGGAATGCGTCGTGCTTATTTTACTTTGTTGATTGTAACAATACCTTCGCCAAGCGTGTAAGGTCAGTTGAAAAACGGCATTTGAGCGATTTTAGCTCATTGATTTTACAGTAACTGGTCAAGCTGATTTTGGTCGAATTCAGGCCAAAATCCTAAATTGGCAAAGGTATTATTGTAAACATTTCACTTCCCCTTTTGAAAAAGAGGGAGTTGAGCAACAACTGTTGTAACAGCACTTCGTTTTGTTATGCCCAATCATATCTAAACGGGAAGGCGTGAACAAGCCCACTACCATGCCGTAAAAACACCGCAATAATTCTTTGAACAATTGCCCAAATGTACATCATGAAAGATCAGTTGGCTTCCTCCTTATCATCTTCCGATGTCAGCTCGGAAATCTCTTTTAACCTTGCGATAGCCTTGAAGTTGATGCTGTTTTCAGGGTAATTACCATCACTATCAGCCATGCCGGCCAAGTGGCCGGTTAATAACTCCAGGGTTTCATTAACGTTGGTTACGGCATAAACAGCAAACAAGCCCTGCGCTACCGCATCCACCACCTCTTGCTTTAACATCAGATTGCGTTTGTTGACCGCCGGAATAATTACGGCATGGTGCCCATTAAGCCCTCTGGCCCGGCATAGCCTGAAGAAACCTTCCACTTTTTCATTCACGCTGCCTATGGCCTGCACTTCGCCGTACTGATTAACAGAGCCCGTAACTGCAAACGACTGTTTGACAGGGATGCGGGTGAGTGCCGAAATCAGGCAACACAGCTCGGCAAGTGAAGCGCTATCACCATCGATATAACCGTAAGATTGTTCAACCGCTATGCTGGCTGATATGGCCAGCGGAAATTCCTGCGCATAGCAATGCCCCAAGTAACCGGTCAGAATCATGACGCCTTTTGAATGGATGGCTTGGCCCAACTCGGCTTCCCGTTCGATATCCACTATGCCCCTGGAGCCCGGATAAACGGTAGTGGTAATGCGTGCAGGCGCGCCAAAATGACGGCCACCGACTTCAAGGACGGTTAAACCGTTGATTTTTCCTACTGCCTCGCCGTCGGTATCGATAAGAATAGAGCCATCCAGCATGTCTTCAAGGATAATCTGCGGCAACCTGCCGCTGCGGTATTCTCTGGCTGCGACAGCTTGTTCAATATGGAGCCGGTCAATATGGCTGGCAT
>SBAV01000197.1 GCA_005239965.1 Methylobacter tundripaludum | reverse complement strand
GGCGGCGAACGCCACCGCGTGTGACTCGCAGATGGCCACGTCGAAAAACCGCAGCGGGAAATCAAAGATTTGCAGCTGGTTTATTGGCCTTTGGCCGAATTACAAAAAATATTACCCTCGCAGTGGCGTTTGGAAGCGGATAGCCACCATCGCCGGTTGTATCTCAATAACAAAAAAAGCGTAGATGTTGATTATCTACAGCCTGGTGAAACATGGGCGAAAACAGTTGACTTGACCAATCATCGCTATCACTACCAGTTGCATATCAAGACTATCAGTTATGAAACTGTATCTGAATGATTTAGGGCTGCTGTGCGCCGCCGGCAATTCCAGGTCAGAAATCCTGACACGGTTGTTGGCGGGGGATCGTTCCGGTTTAATAGCAACAGATACCTTTGGCCCTACAACCATTGTTGGACAATGTTCCGGTGAACTTCCTGAGATAGATCGGCGTTACAGTGTTTATCTGTGCCGCAATAACCGCCTGTTGCTGGCCGCATTAAGCCAGATCAGTGCAACAGTCAATGCAATGATAGCCCGCTTTGGTGCTAACCGGATCGGTGTTGTGCTGGGGACAAGCACTTCCGGAGTCAGAAGCACTGAGTTGGCGCTGACGTATCAGGCTGAATGTGGGATTTTACCCGGGCAGTTCCATTATAAGCAGCAACAAATGGGTGCCGGAGCTGATTTTCTGGCCAGTTATTTGGGTTTAACGGGGCCTGCTTACACGATTTCCACGGCGTGTTCATCAAGCGGCAAGGCGTTTGCTTCAGCCCGTCGCCTGATTAACCTGGACTTATGCGATGCGGTGATAGCCGGCGGTGCGGATAGCTTATGTGGTCTGACGATTAACGGTTTTGCCGCGCTGGAATCCCTCAGTACCGGCTACTGCAAGCCGTTTGGGCTGCATCGCAACGGCATTAATATCGGCGAAGCGGCCAGCCTTTTTGTACTGAGCAAAGAACCCGGGCCTGTGCAATTGATGGGTATAGGCGCCAGCAGTGATGCCTATCATTTTTCCGCACCTGATCCTGCCGGTACTGCCGTTGTTGCTGCCATGCAGAAGGCGTTGAAAGATGCCGGCAAGCAAGCGGATGAAGTTGATTATCTGAATTTGCACGGCACGGCCACGGTTTTAAATGATGCCATGGAAAGCAAAGCCGTTAATGCCTTATTCGGAAGCCAGGTCGCGGCCAGTTCCAGCAAAGGTATGACTGGCCATACTCTAGGTGCGGCGGCGGCTTTGGAACTGGGTTTTTGCTGGATGCTGCTGACTGAGAACGAACATGGAGCGTTAATCCCCAATATTAACGACGATGAGCCGGATGCTCAGTTAGCGCCGTTGCATCTGGTTAAAAAGGGTGAACGTTTGGGGCGTAGCCTTCGGATTTGCCAGAGTAATTCCTTTGCGTTTGGCGGTAATAATTTGTCTATGGTGATTGCGAGAGCATGATAACGTGTTTATTATTTGCTACGTCGTTCTGCTCGAACTGCTTTTATTTCCTGCATGATTTCTTCATCAGAAATAGCAGGTTCATCGGTGGGTATGGTTTGCACAAATTGATTCCATTTTCTTATCCCGAACGGGTGCATTCCCAATAATATGACATTCGTACTGTAACTTGTTGATTTTTGTAATCAACTGTTTTTATTAGCTTTAAAACTTTTGTGTCATATTATGGGAATGCACCCTCCCGAACTCAGGTTATTTGTTAAAAAATGCAGTGATGGCTGCTCCCCGGTCAGCAGCAACTTTTTGCACGGCGGGACGGGTTTCCAGCAGTTGCATGTAGCTTGCGACATCGGGCAAATGCGCCGCCACCATGTCAACACCATAGATTTTTTGGCTGGCTAAAGTCACCATAAAAAAATGCAGCCAGGCAACGCAATCGGCTGCTGTGTATGTATCCCCTGCGATATAGGGCGAAAATTTTGCCAATCGCGCCAAGCCTTTTAAGCCAATTTCCAGGCGGTCTTTGGCTTCAGCCTTGGTTTCGTCAGACACGGTGCCGCCAAAAAATACTTCTTTATACAAGCGACGGGCGTGCAACTCCACATTAAGTTCCAAATGCTGAATCAATTCCCGGCATTTGGCGCGTTCAAAACTATCGGCAGGATATAGCGGCTTTTGAGGGTAGATTTCTTCCAAGTATTCAAGGATAACTTGCGATTCTGACAAGTTGCCTCGTTCTGTTTCAATAAAAGGAATTTTCCCCAGTGGCGAGCGTTTCAGTAAAGCTTCATCTTGTGAGGGCAAAACGTTTTCTTCGGTGAAAGGAATGTCTTTTTCAAGCAGAATCAGCTTGACTTTATTGTAATAATTGCTTATGTCAACGCCGCATAAATTAATCATGGTAATTCTCCGTGAAGGGTTGTGAATTCATGTCGATTGAAACAGCGCAATTTTAGCATTATGGACGCTTGCAATAAAGCTGCTAAGCTACTTTCAAAACCTGTTTTAGCCAGCGATGAATTTTAAATAATGAGCCAAATAATCCCTTAAACTTTAGGTATTTATGAATGCCAGCATATTTAACTGAACCCTTCTGTAATTATCGATTGCACTTATGAGTTGAATATAAGTTATAATATGCCCAGAAAGAGTCGGTTGAGCAGTCGCTATTGCTATCGCAAGATAGGGTAGAGGAAAGTCCGGGCTCCAATGGGCAAGGTGCCAGGTAATACCTGGGAAGCGTGAGCTTACGGCAAGTGCCACAGAAAATATACCGCCTAGCCTCTGAATTTTTTTTAGGTGTTTGCAGCGACTGCTGGAAGCAAGAGAAATAATTCAGGGGCTGGGTAAGGGTGAAAAGGTGCGGTAAGAGCGCACCGCGCAACTGGTAACAGAAGTGGCATGGTAAACCCCACCTGGAGCAAGATCAAATAGAGGAACAGACGCGTGGCCCGCGCGGTTCCTGGGTAGATTGCTTGAGCCGACGGGTGACTTTCGGCCTAGATGAATGGCTGCTCTCGACAGAACCCGGCTTACAGACCGACTCTTTCTTTTATTCCCTTCAATTCGTTCTGAACCTGTCGGATATCTTAAATTATATCAAATGCTGCCAACGTCTCATCCGGCGTAAGTTCGGCCACTTCAACGCGATCTACGCGGGCAGTTACCGGGCCTTTGTGGCACCAATCTATCAATGCTTGCAGAACCGGGTTTTCGGCTTGGGCAATAATCTCCACACTGCCATTGGGCAAATTTCTGACACTGCCAATAACGCCTAGCTGCCTGGCCTTATTTTGGGTAAAGCGCCGGAAATACACGCCCTGAACACGGCCATAAACCAGAATTTTAGCTCTCTGCTTCATTTTTTTATGCTCCAGCAATAATGAATTTTGGTGTTACGCGCAAAGTCGGCAGGAATGCTTGCCGCACTCATGTCGGTTACCGTGAACCCGGAAAAGGCCGTGCGATCGAATTTAAAACGCCGAAAATTGGTGGAAAAATACAACACGCCGCCTTTCGCCAACAAAGCCAGTGCCTTATTGATTAAATCAACGTGATGCAACTGGATGTCAAAAACATCATCCATTCTTTTGGAATTGGAAAACGTCGGCGGATCAAGAAAAATTAAATCGTACTGCCGTTTGTAAATCTGCTTGATTTCAGTTTCCAGCCATTCTATGCAATCGGCCTGAATAAACTGGTGCTGATTTTCATCCAGCTGGTTATTCAAGGCCATATTGGCTTTGGCCCAATTCAGGTAGGTATGCGACATGTCTACCGTCGTCGTTAGCCTGGCACCGCCAACAACGGCATGAACAGTGGCGCTGCCGGTATAGGCAAACAGGTTGAGAAAGCGCTTGCCTTTCGACTGCTGTTGAATCAGCATTCGGATAGGCCGGTGATCCAAAAATAAACCGGTATCCAGATAATCTTCAAAATTGACCCGTAATTTACAGCCACCCTCTTCGATGATATGAAAATGGCCTTGGTCACCGTATTTTTCGTACTGGTCAGTATTCCGTTGTTTACGGCGTATTTTCAGGAAAACATTGTTGCGGCTCACGCCAAACACGCCGGGAATTTCCGCTAACAAGCCTGCCAATCGCTGGTCGGCTTTATGTTGATCGATACTTTTTGGCGGTTCATATTCTTGTACGTTAATCCAGGTTTGCTCGCCCTGATAGACATCGATTGCAACGGCGTATTCGGGTAAATCGGCATCATAAAGGCGATAGCAGCTGATGTGATTTTGTTGCGCCCATTTGCTCCATTTCTTTAGATTTTTTTTCAGCCGATTGGCAAACATCTCGGCGCCCACACTGTCCTGATCCGGCATTGGCCCACCCGCTGCCGCCTGAGTAATGCGCTCTTCCTGCATTTGGGCCTTGGGAATAAAAAATGCTTTTTCTTCGATATTCAAGCGCAGTAACTTACATTCCAATGCACCGTTGAAGAGGGTAATCGGTTTTTGTGAGCGGATGCCCAAGCGAAAACCCAGTTCGGGATTGCTGATAATCAGCGCCGCCTTCCAGCCAACGAACTGCGCTTTTAAGGTTTCGCCGAATTGTTTATAAAGTTCTGCCGTTTCTTGCTCGTCACCCAGGCGCTCTCCGTAAGGCGGATTGCAGATCAACAATCCAGGCCGCCAAGTTTCAGCAGGTTTGGCATCGATAATATCACGGCGTTCGACGTGGATTTTAGTGTGCAATCCGGCATTGGCGATGTGTGTCAATGCCGCATTAACAGAATGGCGATTTTGATCAAACCCGACAATCACCGGCATTTTTTTGGTAAGTCCCGCTTGTTTGCGTTGCTC
>SBAV01000146.1 GCA_005239965.1 Methylobacter tundripaludum | reverse complement strand
CCAAGGGATTTCGTATCTTCCTGGACTTCAAAAGCATGTCGAATTAATTTTCAAATCACTGACAGCCATCAAAATGTCATCCCGAAAAAACGCACCAACCAATTGATTTAATTAATGTGGTGTGAATTTGGCTTGGTTATTGCTGTATTGGAAATATCACTTACTATTTCTTAATATACATCCCATTCATGAACTGGAAAGTTTTAACCTCCACCATTGCTGTAGTAATCGCTTTGGTCAGCACGTCAGCCATCAGTGCAACCAAACTGGGCGGGGTTACTCAAAAAGGCAGCTTGTTAATATTTCCACGTGTTGAAGCACTGGCACCCTCCAATGGCGCATCAGGCTTTAGCGACACTTATATCAGCATCACCAACGACTCTTCGAAGCCTGTTATTTTACAGTGTTACTGGGGCACTACTGAACAGCAGGGTGAAGCAGGTTCTGTAGGTCTTGGCGGTAACGCAGCCCCCAATAGAATTGCCAAGGCTGCACGCGCCGCAATTAGGAACAACCATTACATGGACTTTTCTTTTAAACTGACCAAAAATCAACCCGCAACCTTCTGGGCTGGCGATTTATCAGAAATGGCGAGCGACGCTCATGCTATTGCAACGGGGTTTGGCAAGCTGGCCAGCACCAAAAATACGCCACAATTTAACAATTTCCAGGACGGCACGCTGGCAAATACTGGTGAATTAAGATGCTGGGCGATCAATAACGTCGGAACCAAAGAAATCCATCACAACCATTTAACCGGCAAAGCCACCATTGTTAGCTTCGCACCGGATAAATCTGCCTCTGTCCCAACCGCCGCGGGTCAAGCCCACGAGTACAATGCCTGGGCATTCCAGGCCTATTATCAAGGCAGCAACGACATCAAGCACACCAGCAGGCCGTTGCCAACGCCAGGCCAGCTTGATTTGGACGGTAAAGAATACGACTTATGCCCCAATGCCTTAATCGGCCAATTTATGCCTGTGGGGCATATGCTCGGAAGTGGCAAAACCAGAACTCAAATCAGCGTTGCTAATTGCCATGCAGATTTAAGGCAAGACGGTGATGCCCACATCACCCAGCTGACTTACACAGTATACAATGCCAACGAAGTAAAATTTTCCGGTTCAAATGAATGTATGGGAGCGTGGCATGAATCGGATTTAGGCAAAGCGTTTCCACACTTTACCTATCGAACCCTTAAAACCGATTCGGCCTACTTCGTAGCGCGCCCCACCGCCAGCAGGCTGTGTAACCAGGGGTCACAATCCGCCGTCATGGAAAAAGATATTGAAGTCAGCAGTATAATCGGCGTTCAAGTAAATGATGTGGGAGGATTTTACCAGGCCAGTAGTAACTTGGTCGGCTTAGGTAATGGTAGCGACATCAGCCATCCAACCGCAGGCGCAATTCTGTGGGAACCGGGCTACGGCGACATGGGTAAGAAATAAATCTGTGCCGCATGATGTTACTTAGCGCCTTAAATTAATCATAATGCCTGCGCCATCGACTGACTTCTTTTTATCGGCTTCGGGTTCTTGTGACATCACAACCTGACCTTTAAGCTGTAAGGCGTGTTGTGTATTTTTGTCATTTCCCGTAAAAAGAGTAGTTTCTGAGTTTTCTTGAACGCTATTGATGTGCCCTGTAGCATCGGAAGGTTCCAATCCTTTAAAAGGAACGGCTAGATCCAAAGGCTTATGTTGAACGGCATTTTCGATGTCAGTATTTTTATCATGCTGCTGAATAGTGTTTGCGACGACAACCTTCGATGTTAATGATCGCTTACGTTTCACTTTAGCCAACTTAACCGCCTTAGTTCTATGGCCAATCTGCTTATGCCTTGCAGCGCCACGAGATTTCTTTTCAGATGCCTTGACAGTATCCGTCATCACAAAAACTGCCAGAATAATCATCGCCAACACAGACACACGGTAACTCTTCATTTTTTTACGCCTCAGCCACAAAACGATTTATTTAATGAATCATACAATAACAGTATGTAATCCTGATAGCTTATCGTTGATAACGTGTCGGATCGGCTATTCCTGCACTGGAAAAGCCTATTTTTCTTAACCGGCAGGCGTCGCACACGCCACAGGCCCTACCCTGCTCATCCGCCGCATAGCATGAAACCGTGTGTTGATAATCAACACCCAAAGCAACGCCTTGCTTGATGATGTCAGCTTTACTAAGAGAAATTAAAGGGGTGTGTATGGTAAAACGCTCGCCTTCTACACCGGCCTTGGTCGCCAAATTAGCCAACGTTGTAAATGCCTTAATGAACTCAGGCCGACAATCGGGGTAACCAGAATAATCGACGGCATTCACGCCAATAAAAATATCGTGTAAGTTTAAAACTTCTGCCCAACCTAACGCAAATGCCAAAAAAATAGTGTTTCTTGCCGGCACGTAAGTCACCGGTATACCGGTTTGCGGGGTATCAGGCACGGCAATATGCTCATCAGTCAACGCAGAACCACCGATGTCACTCAAACCCAACTTAATAACTTTATGACTTTCAACACCGTATTCAGCGGCAATCTGAGTAGCCGCTTTCAGTTCTGCATTATGGCGTTGCCCGTAATCAAAACTTAACGCATGACACTTAAAGCCCTGTTGCTGGGCAAGCGCTAACACGGTAACGGAGTCCAATCCGCCGGATAATAAGACTATGGCTTTTTTTTGCATAAGACTACTTACCTCGGGCATCATCCCAAAGCAATTTATGTAATTGAATTTGAAAGCGGACTGGCAATCGATCCTGAAGAATTTTGTCGGCCAGTTCGGTGGGATGCTGCTGCCCCATGACCGGTGAAAACAACACCTGACAACGTTCAGGCAGATTGTATTCTGTTAACAGTGCTTTTGACCAGCGATAGTCTTCATCGGTACCGATTACGAACTTGATTTGATCGTTGGAGGTAATAAAGTCGATGTTTTGGTACAGGTTTTTAGCCAATTCACCCGAACTGGGTGTTTTCAGATCCATCACTTTAATAACCCGTGCATCAACAGCAGAAACATCCATCGCGCCACTGGTTTCCAAAGAAACGGCATAACCCTGATCCGCCAATACAGTCATCAACTCCAGGCAGGCAGGTTGCGCCAAAGGCTCGCCGCCGGTTACAGTCACATAGCGCGTGCTATATTGGGCAACTTCTGTGACAATATCGGCAATGGCCATACGCTGACCTCCGGTAAAGGCATAAGCGGTATCGCAATACACACAGCGTAACGGACAGCCGGTGAGTCGAATAAAAACCGTAGGTAAACCGACAGTGTTCGATTCACCTTGTAGCGAGTAAAAAATTTCAGTGATGCGTAAAGAACTCACGGCCCAGGATTGGCATTATCGAGCGTGGCCAGTTTTTTGGAAGCCAGATACGCCGCGTTCGAATTTGGAAAATCCGTACTGATACGGGTTAGGTATTCGCGGGCTTTGGCCGCATTGTTCTGGTCAATTTCAATATAGCCCAGTTTTAACAAGGCATCCGGCACTTTGGGGCTGGTTGGATAATCATCGATCACCTTGTTGAAAGCCGCCCGCGCCGCGTCATTATCCTGTTTGACGCGATACGCTTCACCCAACCAATATTGCACGTTACTGGCATAACCGCCGCCTGGATATTTAACCAGATAAGCATCGAAAGCCGCTATCGCTTCTTCGGTATGGCCTGTACTGAGTTGACTATAGGCTTGTTTATATTCCTGCTTTTCTTCTTCGGAAGCCGGTATTGGCGCTTCAGGTTGTTGTGTTTTTGTTTTTGGTTTGGTTTCAGCGGCCGGTTCTGCTGCGGGTTCTACCGCAGGTGCGGCGTCGTCAGTGACTTTAGATTCCGTTGCCGTATCGGTTGCAGCCGCAGCACCTGCTGGGGCATCCGTTGTTGTAGCAGAATCAGTGGCCGCTGCATCAGTAGGCATAGCTTCCGTATCACTAGGGACTGAGGTTGCATCGGAGGGTGTCTCCGCAGCAGCCGCTGGCGTTGCACCCCCCTTATTTTCCAGAGCCTGCAATCGCTCATCAAAATCCGAATACATGGTTTTTTGCTGTTTTTTCAGCTCTTCGATCAAAAAAACCTGATCCTCGACTTTACCGGTCAATTGCTGGATTTCTTTTTGCATCTGCTCCATACGGTTCATCATCTGATTTAAGGTATTCACAGATGGCGTAGGCGATGCTGGTTTGATTGCCTGTGGTGGCGGGTAAGCCGTGGTATCCACCACCGGCGGCAAATTTTCCGCACACGCAGTAGTGGCAACACACAACGTCAAGATAGCAAAGCGTGTTTTCATTTATCTGCCCTGATACACCAATTCGACACGGCGGTTTTGCTCCCATGCCGATTCATCACTGCCAAATGCTGCGGGCTTTTCCTCGCCGTAGCTGACTATATCAAGCTGGCCATCGGACGTGCCTTGTAGCGTTAATTTTCCGGATACGGTCTTGCCACGCTGTTCGCCCAAGGCAATGTTGTATTCGCGTGAACCGCGCTCGTCGCCATGCCCTTCCAGCGTCACCCGTTGACTGGGATGTGCCGCCAAATATTGGGCGTGAGCAGTAATAACAGGGATAAAATCCGGCTGAATCTCACTGCTGTCATAAGTGAAATAAATAATGCTTTTTGACAGCGGGTTGTTAGGGTCACTGAACTCTGGCCCGATGGCGGCATTAGGGTACTTACTGTTGCCACTGCCACCCATACCGCCAGAACCATTCGCTCCAAACTCGGAACCACCCACGCCAGAACCGCCATTCAACCCACTGGTTGAAGCATCGGTATTCAAACCGCCAGGGCCGTTCTGGGTAGTTGCCGCGAGTGGATCGGTTACCTCGTCTTCACTACAACCCACCAACAGCGTAGCGACCAATAACGCCAGTATTGTTTTATTAAACTTCATTGGACTTAATCCTTAAAATAAATGATGACTGAACTCGGTGCCTCTACCAACAAAACTAGGGTGACCACGCCGGTTCACGAACTTCGCCACTGTTAAACACCATTTTCTGCTGCATTTTACCATCTAATGTCACCGCTGATAAAAATCCGGTCCGGCCTTTTTTAGACGCATACAGAATCATGCTGCCGTTGGGGGCAAAACTGGGCGATTCATCTGATGGGCCACTGGTTAACACGTTGATGGCGCGGCTATTGACATCCAGAACGGCAATCCGGTAATCGCCGCCATTGCCATGCACCATCGCAATATTTTGGCCATCCGGTGAAAAGCTGGCACGGGCGTTGTAATCGCCGCTGAAAGTAATGCGCTGCTCTTCACCGCCGCCCTGGCTGGATGTCATGTACAACTGCGGCTTTCCACCGCGATCCGAGGTAAAGACAATCTTGCTACCATCGGGTGACCAGACTGGCTCGGTATCTATCGCATAGCTTTTGGTGATCCTGCGTAAATTACGGCTTGCCACATCCAGGGTATAAATATCGGGACTGCCGTCTTTGGATAAGGTCAACGCCAACTTGGCGCCATCGGGCGACCAGGCCGGCGCACCGTTGATGCCAGGGAATTCGGCTATCCGCGTCCTTTCGCCAGTAGCCAAGGTTTGCACGTAAATGGCGGCATTGTGCTTTTCGAACGACACATAGGCAATCTTGCGTTTGTCCGGCGACCAGGACGGCGACATCAATGGCTGCGTCGATGACGCAATGGTTTGCGGGTTGTAACCATCGGTATCGGAAACCTGCAGCTTATGATTGCTCTCCTGACCTCGCCTGTCACTGGTGATATAGGCGATACGGCCGCTAAACACACCTTTTTTGCCGGTCAATTTTTCAAAGATCAGATCACTGATATGGTGGGCGGTCCTGCGTAAATCAGCCGATGAAGAGTCCATTTGGTAACCCATCATCGAACCGCCTTTCAACACATCCAGCAACTGGAACTGCACAGTGTACTGCCCGCCATTGCCAGTGACTTGCCCTACCACCAGGTAGTTTTGGCCTAGTCCCTGCCATTGAGGGAATTGCACTTCTGAGGCACTGCTAGGACGACTGGGCATGGCTTGTTGCGACATCATCTTGAAATAACCGCTACGCGCCAAATCAGCGTTAACAATTGAGCTGACATCGGCCGGTGCGCCTAGCGATGCAAAGGGTACAACCGCAACCGGCACCCCATCACTGCCCACACCTTCATTAATTTCAATCGTCAATTCTGCATGGCTGAGCGGTATGTAAACTCCGCTTAGCAAAACGATTGCTATTCTCTTAAAAAAACTCACGACTTTACTCCTGCAATATAAATGCTTAGCATTTTTTAATATTTAGGTAATCTACCATATTTCTTTTAATTTATTACCGATCACGCCTCAGAAACATAGATATTAGGCTTTAAAAACCTTTTGGTTGGCCATTTGCGCTTTGCCTTTTGTGTAGGGACGAAAGATTTGCGTCCCTACGGGGCAAATTATTCGCCGGAAATCACCTTAACACTAACGTTGTTTGTTCCTGGTAATTCACCAGGTCGTACACGCTAATTTGGTTATTGGACAAGGTGTATAAGTTGCTGTCGATACGCAACAGCCGGTCAACAAATAAATTCGTTGCATCCTCTCCCCAATAGGCATATTCATAGCCATCGCCTTTTTCGTGATGCGGTTTTACATCTGCTGGAATTTGCGACAATTTGGCCTTCAGCTTAAAACCTTTTTCTGGCGTAACCTCATAAATATACGCGCCTTGATAAGTCGGTAAACCATACTGCCAAGGCTGTTTGGCATTAAAACCTTGCGGCAGTTGGTACAATTCGACCGGAAAGCCGAACACATGTTGTTTGACATCCCAATAAAGCGCTTTATGATTCCAAAGTAAGGGCGAATGAGTACCTCGATCGCCAAGGGTGGCACTGTGCAGCTCTTTCGGGTGTTTCATATCCGCAACGTCAAACAAGGCCACTTTTAAACCCTGATAAAACGCAGAGCCTCCCGCCCAGGATTGATCCGAATCGGCTTTTTCGGACTTGTAAACAGCGGCATTTTTACCGAAACCAATAAGATGCGTTTCATCGTAAGGATGCAAATAATTGCTGTAACCCGGGATTTTCAATTCGCCCATCACCGTCGGCTTTTCTGGCTTGGACAAATCAATCGCAAACAAAGGGTCGACCAAACGGAAAGTCACCAAATAACAACGGTCACCCAGAAAACGTGCCGAATAAATCTGTTCACCTTTCGCCAAATTTTTTAACTGGCCTACCGTTTTCATGTCTTTGTTCAACACAAACAGCGAATTGTGTGATTCGTTGGTAGCGCTGCTCCAATTTTGCGTTGTAGTGGCGATGCGAAAATAATCACCGCTTTCATCCATAGAGAATTGGTTGAGCGCTGTTCCGGCTACCTCGCCCGCTGCGGCAAAATCGATTGCTCCATTTTGGATGCCGAACTTGAAAATTTGCGTTGTCATGATGTCGGCACTCGAATTGGTATCCGTATTGCTGCCAAAATTATATTTTGAAGCAGACAAATACAAGTTCTTCATGGAAGCATAAACCATTTCACCCGCACCCAGATAGGCCTTTGTTATAAGGTTTTTTTCAGGATGTTCCAAATTCACGCTGGCAGCAATAACATAGTCGGGTTCCACAAATTCAGGGAAATATGCCAAGTCATTCAACGACAGTAATTTTTTTGTCGTTTTACCCGCTTTCTTGTCGCTGATAGCTGGCAACATATTAGCGAGAGTCATCATTGACGAATTGGCCGTATCACCGTACATGTAATAACGTGGGTAAGTACGCGCTACAAAATACAAATTGTCACCCACGCGCCGTGAATCCAGATAATTCCCGTCTATGGCCAAATCCCGTACCTGTTTCGGCTTGAAGTGGTTGCTGACATCATAAATCAACGTGCGCGTCTGAGCATATTGATTCCAAAACCCCCAGTCCAAAACCATTTTAGAGTTGGTTTTAGGTTGCGCCAAAGTTTGCCATGACGTGCCTAAAACAACCAACTTACCTTTTTGAACATAAAGGCCCGTAGGATAAAAATTACTGTCTGGAAATTTAATCGTTGCATCCTGGTTCAGCGCAGAAACTGGAAATCCTTTGATGATACGGATCTGATTATTGTGAATTTGGTAAATATAACCGTCGTCACCTACCTTGACGGTATCCGCCTCATCGACGCCTTGCACCTGAATATTAGTGTCAGAATGGCTCACGGTTGTTGAACCATTGTCAGTGGCCGCGACCGAATCATCCGTGGGTGAAAGCATTAAGTAACGGCTATATCGGTTGGTGTGGTGCGCCATCAGCAATTTGGCCAAGGCTAATCGCGAAGTGATTTTTTGTGGCTTAAGTTTAACCGTCGGTTTGGTAACAGGCTTGGTAACCGCCAGCACAGGCTGGGCAATACAGATACACAATACGCTACTCGCCAACAGCAAGAAGGCTTTATTTTGATAATTTAACATGGTAGCACTTCCTCAATATCCGCAATAACAGAATAAATTTGGTGTCAGTTCCCTCTCTTACAATCCTTCTCCCTTCGGGAAAAGATCAGGATGAAGGGGTATAAAATTGGCGGAGGCCTGAATAATTATGATGCAACCAAGTTAAGTGGAGGATGCCCATAATTTATATCATCCAGAATCAGAACCCCATCAGCCGCTTATAAATAATTGACCTTATTTTTATTGACCTTATTTTTTGGTTCATGTGCCATATTGTAGGCTTTGACTATAAAAAAATTTGGTAGACCACTCAAAGCTTAATGCCATTTGGTAGCATTAGTCCGAGATTGTCTAGGGCAAGCAAAACACCATATCGTTATAATCCTGTCATCTTGGTTCAAAAATAAACCTGAATGATCTAAATTCCCTGGCAAATAGCGTCTTATCCTTAGGCACGGGCAAAGGCGATGCCCTACGCACCGCATTTTCTGCCGAGCGATCAAAAATTACATCACCGCTACTTGAAACCACACTCGCATCAATAACATCACCACTAGACATCATTTTTACAACAATAACGCAACGGCCTTTTTTATCGGATGGCCTAATCCAGCTTCGTTCTACCTTGCGTTTAATCTCCGCTTTGATTTTTGCTGCCTCATTCGCAGCGTTAGCCGCATTAGCTTTGGCTAAGGCTGCCGCTTCAGCTTTTTTCTTGGCAACTTCAGCTTGCTTAGCCTGTTCTTTAGCTTTTTCTGCGGCTTCGGCTTTTTTCGCTTCTTCCTTGGCTTTGGCGGCTGCTTCCGCTTTAGCCTCTTCTTTCGCCCTGGCGGCTGCTTCGGCTTTCTTGGCTTCCGCTTTGGCTTGGGCAGCTGCCTCCGCCTTGGCTTTAGCCGCCGCTTCCGCTTTAGCCTCTTCTTTCGCCCTGGCGACTGCCTCGGCTTTCTTGGCTTCCGCTTTGGCTTGTGCAGCAGCCTCTGCCTTGGCTTTAGCCGCCGCTTCCGCTTTAGCCTCTTCTTTCGCCCTGGCGACTGCCTCGGCTTTCTTGGCTTCCGCTTTGGCT
>SBAV01000004.1 GCA_005239965.1 Methylobacter tundripaludum | reverse complement strand
GGAACAACTAATAAGCTGCCGCTAGCAATCCAATCTTTTGAAACAAAACCAATTGGTAAATAAAGGCGCGATTCGGAAGATACTTTGGGTATTGCTAGATAATCACTATCTGGCTGCCTGTTTTCGCTAAATAAAGTTGCGAATTTCGCCCATTCCTGTGTTCTCGCTTTGCCACTATTCAAACGGGCTTTGCGAACTTGCTCAACGCGATTTATTACCTCTGGCATAGCTTTTAATTCGTTAGGAGCCATTCCAACCAACCATAAACAATAACGTTCCATGCTGTTAATTAACTCATCTCCACCGACAAATCGCTTTATCCATTTTTCAGATTTTGGCTCTTTGTTTTGTAGTTCTGATTTTTCTTGTGGCGATAATGTAAGAAAACCAAAATCTGTCGCTTCACTGCCTTTGTGTATTTCAGAAACTTTAGAAATAGGTTTTGTTCGTTTTTCAATTAACACGGTCGGCGCATCAACCAAATACGGATTAATTTGCTTGGCTTTGATTTCAATCGGTTCGCCTTTGATGTTGTCACCATAATCAAACAAACGATAACTACCGCTACTCGGCTCTTTCAAGCCAAAACCAATAATTACACAATGCACGGCAGCAATACCGCGCCCTTCATTACTCCATTGAAAAGTACGATGAGCAAAATGGATTTTCACGCCTTGCGCTGATAAGTAGCCCCATAAAATACCAACTTGTTCGCCCTGACAAATGCTATTGGTAGAAACAAAGGCAACGGTGACATCAGGATTGTTTTTAATGTATTCGGTTGCTTTGATATGCCACGCAGTCACATAATCAAGGACACCAGCGCCCTTAATGGATGATATCAATGGTTCCATATCGGCTTTTTGCAGTGGTGATTGTTTCTTTTTGCCAATAAACGGCGGATTACCCATAATAAAACTGCATTGTTCCGGCGCAATCACATCTGTCCAATTAATCCGCAACGCATTGGCACAAACAATATTGGCCTTTTTAGTGAGCGGTATGCGGTGGTAATACAGCCCCAAGCTTTGCACCTTCAAATTCATTTGGTGGTCGGTCAGCCACAGCGCCAACGTAGCAATCTGTGCGGCACTGGGGTCAATTTCAATACCATGAAATTGGTGGACATTGCAGCGTATCAACGTATCAATATCAATTTGAGCAGTGAGCGTATTGCCCCATATTTTCTGGATTACTTCCAATTCCAATAGCCGCAACTCACGGTAGGCAATCACCAAAAAGTTACCGCAACCACAGGCCGGATCGAAAAAATTAAGGTTGGCCAAACGATCATGAAACGCATGAAGCTTAGGTTTGCTGTTGCAGCCAGCAAACTCCTTGCGTAAATCATCCATAAACAACGGATTGATGACTTTCAGGATATTTTCTTCGCTGGTGTAATGTGCGCCCAACTCACGGCGTTTTTTGGTTTTTCCGGTAGCCGCCTCATCATCAAAGTGCATAATCGCCTGAAACAGAGAACCAAAAATAGCCGGGCTAATCTCGCTCCAGTCTAATCTCGCACACTCAATCAGCGTGTTTCGCGCCGCCTCGTCAAATTCGCAATGCGCCAATGTACCTGCAAACAATGCCCCGTTAATATACGGAAAACGGGCGCGGTGTTCCGGCAAATTGTTCAACCGTTTAGCGCCTTTATAACAGGGATTACCCAGCAAATAACTGGCATCCGGCTTGTTCAAGGTATCAAACAGCGCCGTTAACGCACCGTGTAAATCTGAACCATCCTGTTTGGTGTGGTTAATCAGGTAATCGAGAAAAATGCCGTTTTCATTAAACAGCCCCGAGTCTTCAGCAAACAGACAAAACAACAGGCGCACCAGATAAGTTTCCAGATCTTTGCCGATATAGCCGGTGGCTTTCAGCACATCGTGCAATCTGGCCATCGTTTCTGCCGCTGCCTTATTGATGCGGGCTTGCTTTTCTATGGCGACGGCTTCATAACCTGCCAAAAACAAAAACGGCTCAATCCTATTGGGCAAATCAGCCAGTTTAATTTCAATACGTGACGCGCCGGTTTTGCGGTTGTATAAATGCAGATTGCTAAAGTCGCTGACCAGAATGTAATCGGGTAAGTCTTTGTCATCTAACCAACTGACATAGCGGCTGGCCTGTTGGTAGCCCTCATCCAGATTTTTTTTTGCCGATTTCATTTCTATCAACAACGCACCGCGCAACAAGCCATCGATCCATTTGGTCTGGCTTTTACGGCTTTCTTTCACCGGATACTGGTAATCAATCCGGTTGGGGCTGATACCAAATATGCCGCAAAACTCGCGCATAAAGTTTTGGTCATGCTGCTTTTCTGAGGTAATGTCCTTAAAGTCTTTGGCAAGTTTAGCCGCACGTTGGCGGATGCTGTCTATGTTGAGGTTTGCTGTCATTACAAAAATGAATGATGATTTATGAAAAAAACTTGGCTGCATTAGCCAACGTTTTATAAATTCCCCAAGCCAAAGGGATAGCAATCACTAGCCACGCTGTTAAAACCAAGGCGATATTGCTTGGTTGGCTTATAGGTGCCGTTGGTCGCTGTGTGTTTTTGGTTTCAACGATTTTTTCGTGGGCGAGCTGTTTTTCTTCGGCCAATTCGGCATCGACCATAAACCATTTGTCGGCTACGGGACGGATCAATAAATTACAGACAAAACCAATCGCCAGCATACCGGCAAGGATGAGCATGGTTTGGTTATATACTTGCTCACGCGGAATGCCTTGGCTTAACTGGTAGTCACGCATGTAGTTGACTATCACAGGGCCAAGAATGCCAGCAGTTGCCCAGGCAGTTAGCAAACGGCCATGAATCGCTCCCACCATTTGGGTACCGAACAAATCGGCAAGATATGCGGGAACAGTGGCAAAACCGCCGCCGTACATGCTTAAAATAATGCAGAATGCAGCAACAAATAACAGTTTACTGCCGGAACCAGCGCTATAAGGAATACTGATATAGAGCAGCCCACCCAAGACAAAGAAAATACTGTAAGTGAGTTTGCGCCCCATTTTGTCAGATAAACTCGCCCAAAAGAAACGCCCGCCGATATTGAATAAGCTTAATAACGCGGTAAAACCGGCGGCGATAGTTGCACAGGCGGCAAGCTGGGTTTTATCGAGTTCACTAAAGGATTTACCGATACCGATTAACTGGCCGCCAAACACTTCCTGTAGCATAGGCGATGACATGCCAATCACCCCAATACCGGCACTGACATTCATGCATAACACGCCCCACAGCAACCAAAATTGTTTGATCTTGAAAATATTTTTAACATGGACATGGCGCTGGGTAATCATCGTGTTGCTGGTTTTCAAATTAGGCGGTATCCAGCCTTGCGGCTTCCAACCCGAAGGAGGGATACGGTAACCTAGCGCCCCAGACATCATAAACACAAAATAAATCGCCGCCATGACTACCAAAGTTGCTTCAACGCCCACATCGGCAGGGGTGGCAAAATGC
>SBAV01000051.1 GCA_005239965.1 Methylobacter tundripaludum | reverse complement strand
TCATTCCTTTATGGCCCTTATATTCAACCTCTTCCTGGTCGGTACGTGATTGCAGATGCCCTTCTTCACAAAGCGGGCACCTGTTATTTTGGTTACTCATACGTTTCACCTGTTTTCTGGAGGATGGCAAGAAACCATCAAGATCAGATTGTCTTTCTTACCTATTGCAAATTTGACATAGTATTCAACCTGCATATTTTTATGGGCGTGCTCTACCCATTCACTGCGAAAGACCTGATAGCTGTCACAAGCCGCCCATGCACCACCTGGTTTTGCAACACACCATTCCGAACCTTTAAAAACCCCGGTTGCCAGCACACATTTCAATAAATCCACGATATCGGAATGATCAAAATGGCATTTTTGAAGGTCGCTAATGCACTTTTTTGTCCAGGGGCGAATGACCGATTTGCCTTGACCCAACAAGGCAAGCACCAACTGTTTGTCATAGAGCGGTGATCTTCCTAAAATTTTCCGCTCGGCATTTTCTGATAAGGGTGGTGAACCGGGGTAACTGCTGAGATTTATAGTATTTACCATTATGGTAAGTTATGCAAGGTGGTCATTAAAATAAAATTATCCCTGTCATTATTCATGGCCCACCTCAAAATCTTTAGCACCAATATCAAGCGCCCGATTATAGATTTGGCGAAAACGAGATTCTTGGATGCGGTTTTTTAGTTTTTGAATGACGATGTGCGGATTGAGAATCAGTACATAATGAAAAGCGCCGGAAGCGCCTTCTTTTGCATCAATGAAGCCTAATTCTTGCAGCGTCTTCATCCGTTGCTTCCACGTTGTCAGGGCGCGTTCACCAGAAAACCCTGCCTCAGCCGCATACACCGCCGGGTTTTCTATCATCACAAAAGACTCGTAAAAAACATGGCACCATAAGACAAAATACGCCTGCCCCGCAGGCTGGTTCTTGGATAAGTCATCGATGATCTCCATGATTAATGGCATAGTGCGGGGCACCGTGGTAAAACCATCATTACGGAGACGATCCCATAAATCTTCATCTTTAATGTTTGGCCAAAAATCCTTTCGTAGCTTGGAAGCTTTTTCTTCCATTTTTGATTTGCGTTTTTTTTTCTGCACATCGTTCATACTGTACCGCCTCCTTGTTAATTTGATAGCATTATAACAAAAAAACCTTATTTTTCAGCAATTTAGTTAAAGTTAACTCGGATAGTTATCGGTATAATACAGTATTTTTAATGGTTTAATTTCTATTATTATTACAACTCAATATTTTAATATTTTTTTAAATTACTAAAAATAAATTTATCCATTTGTTTTAATTGTATTTTTTAAAATACACTGTGCTCTAGAGTAATCAGGTAATCAGCTGTCCTCAGCGTGCTCCTTGTGATCTTGGGTAGAGTGTGAGAAGGGGTATGTGGCAAAATGAAGACACGCATTACCCCATCCATAAAATGTCATGGCTTCACACTTAATTTTTTCTTAACCTCCGCCAAACTCTTTTTCCGCTCAAATGCCTGTTCAAACGTTTCACCTGGCTTGGCAAAATCGGCTAACGATGACTCCATTAATCTGGCAATGACAGCGGCTTTTGTTTCCCCTGGCCGCGCCTGACGGTTTATTTCTGCATCAGTAAATTGTTTTTTCTCTTTAGGCAGATTTTTCAGCCCGAACTTAAACTGAAAATGCGTAACAACACGACCGGATTTTCGCTGGCTATAAGTGACCCAAAAATTTGAATGTTCATTAATTTCCAAAATAGCGGGGTCAACCACTCTTTTTTTTAAATCAACAACACGGCTGTATTTGTCGCTCACCTGAAACTGTCGCTTGAACCATTCAACTTCAATCTCACGTTCACCAACCGTGCTCCATTGCACTAGTAGCTCATATAAGCGGATGGAATACACGCTTTCAAAGCGGGCAATATGCTTAAGTTTGTACCGGGTAAACTCGCGGGATAATTGGGACAGATAGGGAATCATTCCAATTGAAAAACGCAATACCACCTTACCTTCCCCCGGCACATAATCAATGCTACTGATCCAGCGCGTTTTCCGTTGCGTTATCTTGGGGTTATCTGGCTCTGGATCATCAACAGTGACGCTGCGCTCGTAGAGCTTTTCGGAGGCTTTTTTAAGATCACGATAAGTATTTGCAAGGTTTTCTAAACCCGCTAATTCAGCCACGGCAGTAGCGGTTATTTCAAAACAATATTCATCGGTTAATACAGCAGTTGAATCAATCTGAGCAATACAGGCCAGCAACACCCGTTGTTCCGCCAGCGTTAGCATATAACTGGCCTCGACAACTTTATTGGATTTAACGACAGTCAGATAAGCGGGATTATTGTCCATAATTAATATAACGACATAATGAAAACCATGTCCAACTATACGCCACGTCAAAGACAAAAACAACGACATATAAAAGTCAATGTCGTTATTAACCATCAATTTGTCGTCATATCACGATCAATCTGTCGTTGTTTAACCATCAATCTGTCGTCATATCACTGTCAATCTGTCGTTATATCCCCTCTGTAAGCCTTGATATTCGCTGGCTGTAAGGCTCCTAAAAAATATTAAAAAAGAAAAAATATAAAAAGGATTCTTGCGACCATCAATTTGTCGTCATATCGATAACGGCATGACTAAATGCCTTCTTTACATTAGTCTTTTTGTACAAATTCGAGATTACAAACTCGACCGTGAGCGCGTGAAAACCTTGCTAACAAAAGCCTGGCATATTGAACATTTCACCGACTTAACGCCGGTTCAGTTTGAGAATTTGCTTGTCAAGCTTGAAAGTTGGGCTGACCGCGCTTACGCAGAAGCTGAACGCGCCTCGGCATTGCAGGATAACGCCGAAGCGGAACAAATCAATAATCTGAGGGCAGCGGCGGCGAATTTACGCATGTCGGCGCAATACGCCGAGACGGCGGCACAAAAAAACGAGGACTTGGCACAAGCGGACGAACTGGACAAAAAAGCGGACAGTTTATGCCGTTAACCAAAAACGCCAATACTGGCGGGAGTCATTAACCAGTCAATGCAGGATGGCTGTTTTTTAGTCATCCTGTGTTTTTTTACCGAAATAGGGCACCGCATTTTGTGACCATTCTTACAAGCCATCTGCTTAGGTATAGAAAAAACCGTTGATATTCGTCAAGTTATCGACTTTTTTCGTTTCTTTGGTTCTATAATAATCCATAATGTAAGCTCTTGGCTTTGCTTCCTCTTTTGCCTTTACGGATCCAGATTATGATAGCGTTTGTTCTTTCTCTTTTCAGTGACGAAAAATTTTATTGTGGTATTGCTGTTGGTTGTTGTCCGCAATTTTTAAATCATTGGCTTACAATCCGCAGAGAAAAAGCCAAAGAAGCAAGGGAAGAAGCCAAAAAAGAAGAAAAAAAGAGAAATAGGAAACTATCTTTTTGAAGCCAGTATCATTTTGGCTTAAATATCCACTAACCACGCCTTCGATCCCCTCGAGCCTTTTACACCATAACTTTTATGAGATTATTTATGCCTAATTGGTGAGCCACACAAATGAAGTTGGCCACCTTTGGGTGTCGACCAAGAATAGGTATGTATCCATTAAATAATTCCCAATACGGAAGATTTCAGCCACCCCATAATCCGCTACAGCCAGTATTTATTCAATATTTTTCGTGTTTTTCGTGCCTTTCGTGGACAAATTACTGTTTTTTGCCAAAATAGGGCAACGAAATTTTGTGACAATACTCACATTTTCAACAATTGCTGTTGCACTGTAACTTGCGTGTAATTATTACTTGCCAACCCACCAGAACGGAACTATTTGACATGGCATGGCAGTACAATGCTCGGAAACAACTGCGGCCACAATCCTGACAAACCGCGCTGGTTTGATCCACCGGAAAAACACGCCAAACGCCCAAACATTCTGAGGCGCTTGATCGAAATTATCAGCCGATACTACAGTAAACCGCTTGAAACCCTGCCCATCCTTAACGCCATTAACGAATCCGACCGCCAGCAGCGTTCAGAACGGCGTGAAGCCTGTATTGCCATACTGGGCTGCATCCTGCATTACACCGATTTGGTGACTCTGCGTGTTGGCATCCCCCAAACTGATGGCAGTATGTCCGGTTTGACCATGCCTTACCTGGCTGAACTTTCGGGTTTGAACGAACGCCGCGCAGAAAGGGCTATCCACGACCTGAAAGCGGCCGGCATCATTACCGTACACCCCATCTGTGAAAAACTGGACGAAGCCATTTACAAAGGCTATGCAGCCATACGCACGGTCACTAAACACCTGTTTGCCGCCTTTGGCCTGGATGCTTGGTTGAAGCACGAGCAAACAAAAGCTAAGGAACGCAAAGATAAGCGCGAAGAGAAGAAACGCCGTAAAGCCTTGGCTAATATGCAAATGGCAATGAATGCCCAGCACGGATCAAAACCCAAAGCCAAGCCGGAAAACACCAACGGCACGACAAGAATCAACCAAATGGCTTCTGTAGCCAACCATATTGCAGCTATGAGAAATTTCCTGCAAGACCCCACTGGGCCACCCACATAAAGCCTAAACCCTCAAAAATACCTGCTTAAAAATCTGGAATATTCTCTTCCAACAGCCTCATTTTGCCAATCATCCACAACAACTATCAGTAAATTAAAAATTAGCCGTGACTGAGATTTTTACAGCTTATTTTTCGTGTTTTCATCACGTTTTGTCATCCAGGAACTGCCGTTATTTTCAGGGCATGGCCGCAACCCGCAATAACTGTCGGTAAGCCGGAAAATTCAGGATCGGTATTGAATTTAAGTGTCATTCACTTGACCATTAGGTGGCGGAGCTTAATCACATTTCTTTTCAGAAACACAAAAAAGAAACATCCTGTTAGTTTTTGACGGCATCCATGCCGTCAATTTGGATAGGGCGGTGGCTTTTTTTAGATCAAAAACTATAGTGATATCGCTAGTTAGATAAGTTAGTAATAGTTATTTATATGTTACAGGTGAAAAAAACTGTCTGTAAGCCTTGATACTAAAGGGATTGAAAAAAACTAGCGTTAGGAAAACTACGATAGTGCGTTAGGAAAACTACGATAGTGCGTTAGGAAAACTACGATGATTTTTTTCATCAAAAAAATCATCGTAAAAGCAGTAATTTTGGCAATTTGTTATTGATACATCGATAGTAATCGCTATAATTGGTTGCACTTAACGTTATTGATACATCGATACCCCAATGGATAAAAACCTATTGCAGGATAGAAATAAACAGAGGAAGTTTTTTACTTGCGATGTTTTCGATATCTACAAAGACGACACTGCTAGCATGGAACACCCCGTGTTCAGCTTATCAACAAAACCAGATTTCAGGATGTTGGTTTACCAACATAATGGCACGACAATTAAGATAAAGCCCAGCTATACAGGCTTGGCTACGATCCATGATAAAGACATCCTGCTTTACCTTGCTTCTAGCTTAATGAATGCCAAAAACAATGGCGATAACATTACCCAAATTGTCAGGTTTGTTGCTTATGACTACATGATGGCAACCAATAAAAAAACAAGCGGGATTCAATACCAGCAATTGAAAGATGGTTTAAGCAGGTTGAAAGGAACCGTTATCCAAACAAACATCAAGACCAACGAAATTGAAATCACCCGTGAATTTTCGTTGATAGATGAATGGGGAGTGATAAAAGAAGATAACAAGGGCAAAATGGTTGCCGTTGAAGTTAAGCTATCCGATTGGTTTTACAACTCAATTTTAGGCAATGCCGTTCTCAGTATTGATAAGGATTATTTTGATCTCAGGAAACCGACAGAGCGCAGGTTGTATGAGTTAGCCAGGAAACATTGCGGAAACCAAGTTGTTTGGAAGATAAAACTTGAAAACTTAAAGACCAAGCTAGGCATTACATCGCCAACAAGGACATTACGTTTCAATATTAAAAAAATAACAGAAACAAACCACCTGCCTGAATACAACATTACTCTGGAAGGCGATATTGTTATGTTTTCCCGTAAAGAGCCGCCCAAAGAAAATAAAGTACCAGGAAAGCTACCTAAGCATGTTTCTAAAAAAGAAATTGAGAAAAATGCTAGACCGGGCGAGAGTTACGACCAAGTGGCTGATCGATTGAAGAAACTGAGGGCTAATTTATGATGCTATTGCACCGTCTTACCTTTCCAACCCAAACAACAAATCAACTACCTATATCGATAGCCGACTTTGCTAAGCCAGGCGAAACATTTGAGCAGGCATTTGAACGGAAAAGGAACTTAGCGGAGTTGAAGAAGAAGTTGAAGTAATTGCTTGTTAAACAAATTAAGTGTATTTTTTACATAAATGGTAACTGATGTTACGCAGTCCGTAATTTTTGTAATTCAGCATAGGCTATCTGGTTTGCTTTTATGAACAGCTTTGTTCGTAGCGCAAAATGGTTGGCCT
>SBAV01000427.1 GCA_005239965.1 Methylobacter tundripaludum | reverse complement strand
TGCGATAAACACGACACATTGGTCAAATCGATTTAATAACAGTGTCATATTTTTAAATAATAATCGCACCAAGCATCGCGTAGACTAAAGACTACAATTTTTGGTATACTTTGCAATTTTACGGTTATTTTCACCTTATTTTTTTAAGTTTTCATTACATCACTCCGGAGAAAACCCAATGCCAATTAAAGTTGCAATTAACGGTTATGGCCGCATCGGCCGTAATGTCATGCGTGCGTTGTATGAGTCAGGCCGCACCAATGAAATTCAAGTGGTCGCCATCAACGACTTGGGCGATTCCAAAACCAATGCCCACTTGACCAAATATGACACCGTACATGGCAAATTCCCTTTTGAAGTCAGCGTTGACGGTGATTACATCGTCATTAACGGCGACAGGATCCGCGTTTTTGCCGAAAGGGATCCTGCTAAATTGCCTTGGGCTGAATTGGACATCGATGTCGTCCATGAATGTACTGGCTTTTTTACTAGCAAAGCCAAAGCCTCCGCTCACATTGCTGCGGGCGCTAAAAAAGTGATTATTTCAGCTCCAGGCGGCAACGATGTCGATGCCACCATTGTTTACGGTGTTAACCACAACACCCTGAAAGCTTCTGATACCGTTATTTCCAACGCTTCCTGCACCACCAACTGTTTGGCTCCTCTGGTTAAGCCTTTAATGGACAGCATCGGTGTTGACCACGGATTGATGACCACAATCCATTCATACACCAATGACCAGGTGTTGACCGACGTTTATCACAGCGACTTGCTGCGGGCACGTTCCGCCACCCAATCAATGATTCCAACCAAAACCGGCGCAGCAGCAGCGGTAGGTTTGGTATTGCCAGAAATGGCGGGCAAGCTGGACGGTTTCGCAATGCGCGTACCCACTATCAATGTATCGGTTGTTGACTTATGCTTCCAGGCTTCACGCAACACTACCAAAGAAGAGATTGACAGTGTTTTAAGAGCGGCGGCTGCCGGATCTTTGAAAGGCATTTTGGCCGTCAATGATGAGCCACTGGTGTCATCAGACTTCAACCACAACCCGCATTCTTCTATTTATGAATCTGCTTTAACCAAAGTCACCGGCGGTAACTTTGTTAAAGTCCTGTCCTGGTACGACAACGAATGGGGCTTCTCAAACCGTATGCTGGACACCACTGTCGCGTTATACAACGCCAAATAAGGATTCAATAGCCTAATGTTAAGAAGAACCAAAATTTTAGCAACATTGGGGCCTGCGACGGACAAGCCGGGGATCCTCGAAGACTTAATTAAAGCCGGTGTTGATGTGGTTCGCATGAACTTCTCGCATGGCTCAGCGCAAGATCATATCAACAGAGCGCAATCTGTTCGTGAGCTTTGCCAAAAAACGGGAAGGCGCGTAGGCATTCTTGCCGATTTGCAAGGCCCCAAAATTCGTATCGCCCGCTTTAAAGACACCAAGGTGCAACTGAGCGAAGGCCAGGATTTTGCCCTGGACATTAATTTTGACCCGTTAGCGGGCGATAACACCCAAGTCGGCATTACTTACGAACCGTTGGCACTGGAAGTTGTGCCGGGCAGCCGCTTGTTGCTGGATGATGGCCGTATCGTTCTGGATGTTGTCAACGTTGTCAACATGCGCGTCAATTGCACCGTTGTTGTCGGTGGCGATTTATCCAACAACAAGGGCATTAACCTGATGGGTGGCGGTCTTTCAGCTGCTGCTTTAACGGACAAAGATAAGGAAGATATCCTGACTGTCGCACAGATTGGCTGTGATTACGTTGCGGTGTCTTTTCCACGTTGCGCTGAAGATCTTAATGAAGCACGCCGTTTGCTGGTTGCTGAAGGCTGTTATGCAGGCATTGTTTCTAAAGTTGAGCGTGCCGAGGCAATAGTGCCAGACGTTATGGACGAAATTATCCTGGCATCTGATGCCGTGATGGTGGCGCGTGGCGATTTGGGTGTTGAAATCGGCGATGCCAACTTGCCTGCCGTACAGAAAATGCTGATTAAACGCACACGGGAACTCAATCGTGTTGCCATTACCGCCACGCAAATGATGGAGTCGATGATCGAAAACCCGATTCCAACGCGTGCGGAAGTGTTTGATGTCGCCAATGCGGTTTATGACGGTACTGATGCCATCATGCTTTCTGCTGAAACAGCATCTGGCAAATACCCCGTTAAAGCGGTTGAAGCCATGCACCGCATTTGTATAGAAGCAGAAAAGCAACGCAGTGTGCGTGAATCCGATCACCGCATCAATATCCAGTTTGAACGTGATGATGAAGCGATCGCTATGTCTGCCATGTACATGGCGAACCATACTAAAATCAAAGGCATTGTTGCGTTAACTGAATCTGGCTCGACCCCGTTGTGGATGTCCAGAATCAGCTCCGGCATTCCTATTTTTGCCATGAGCGGCCGTGAAAAAACTTTAGGTAAAGTCACTTTATTCCGTGGTGTTTTCCCTATCCATTTTGTGATAGATGAACGCCATGACCATGCCGAAGTCAATCGGGATATTGTGAAAGAACTACGTAAATGGAATCTGGCAAAAGACGGTGATAAGTTCATCATCACCAAAGGCGACTTGACCGGTGTAGAAGGCGGCACCAACGCGCTGAAAGTCATCGTTGTTGGCCAGGGCTTAACGCCTTAAGTCAAAAAACCACGCTCTTGTAGGGGCAAACATCAGTTTCCCCTACAACGTACCCCGCTTTGTGAAGGTTGATTCAAGCACTTGATGCCAACCTGCTGCCCTCCCCTTGCCCATCTGCGCTTTCTATTGCTGGCTACCAATTTAGAAAATTGGCCAGTCTCCAACCTTGAACCTTAAACCTTGTCAACTGAGATTGAAAAGAGTATAAGCCAATCAGACCTAGACAATAACTTGTTAGCATTGCGACGAGGAAGACTAGATGAAAGAAAATCAAAAATCCAAGGACTCATGGTGGCAAACAATTCCCGGTATTTTGACCGCGGGCGGTATAGCCATTGCCACGTTAATAGCTATCACCGTTTCTCTTTACCAAGCGGGTGTATTAGACGGCAGTGACAAAGACAATAAAGTTAAGGCCATTCCAACTGCCAGCGTACCCATCGACAACAGTACACAATCACGCAAAGAATCCCCAATAACGCCAGTGTCACCAATAATCGCTATAATCAACAAAACTGGCGGCCTTCCAGGGACACAGTCTTCACCACCACTTGAC
>SBAV01000480.1 GCA_005239965.1 Methylobacter tundripaludum | reverse complement strand
TTTGTTAAAGTTAATAAAATTATTCAGGGAGGCATTAGGGTAGGGGAAATTCGCAATATTGATCCGGAACTGATTAATGCCCATTTTTTTGGTATTGTTAACAATACCTTACGTATGGTTTTAAGCGGAGAGCTGGATAAAAAAGCCGATGCCTATCAAGCACAAACATGGCTTTCTGCCTGGAATGTGATTGCCAACAAACGTTAAGGGATTAAAATTAAACGGTGGGGCACGTTGTGCCAAGTCGCTTAATAAGCGTTTAAAATCGGCATGTTGCGCAGATAGTCAGCCCGAAGATAAAAACCAATGATCTGAGGCGGTTGTTTAGCCCTTTTCAGTCAACGATACTAGATGGCTGTGCAGGTTGATTGCTTTACTGTCCAGGCCTAATTTCTTGCGTATGTGCTTACGGTGGATGTCCACGGTTCCTGAAGAAACATTTAAGGTCTTGGCGATAACCTTGGTGGCTAGCCCCTGTTGGACCATTGAAGCCACTTGCGCCTCGATGGGGGTTAACTGTTGGTAGACTGCGCCTAGACTGGCGGCGTGCCCGTAGGACTTTACCAGTTTCCGTAGATTAGTTTCAATAATGTTGATCAGGCTGGACGTTTGTGCTTGTCCGGTACTCCCCCTCAATCTTTTCAATAAAGGTAAGACAGTTGCTTCGATTTCGTGTGAAAGCGCGATTTGGGCATCGGATTTATCGGTTTCCTGATGCTTGAGCAGAACGTTAAATGCCGTATTGATTTCCGCTGTTTCTTCCTTGACCTTTTCCAGTTCCATATTTTTATTTTCCACCTGCTTTTCCAGGTGCTGTTGGGCTTCAAACAAAACATTTTCAGCCTGCTTTTGTATTGTGATATCCCGGAAGTTGCTGACAAAATGTGTAATGGAGCCATCCGAATCAGTGACGGCGGTAATGGTGATCCATAGTGGTATGGTTTCGCCATCCTTGCGTTTCTCCCAGATTTCACCTTGCCAGTAACCATCATACTCTACGGATTCCCAAATATTCCGATAGAAATCCACGTCATGCCACTGGGAATTGAGGAAGGATAGGCTCGTTGCATCTTCAAGGCTATAGCCGGTAATGCGGTAGAATGCCTGATTCACGCACAAAATGTGCTTGTTTGCATCGGCCACGATGATGGCCTCTTGCGCCTCAAAAGCTACGGCGGCGATGCGTAGCGCTTGTTCGGTTTGTTTACGCTCGGTAATGTCGGTTAGCGTGATGCGTAGTAGGGGAGGCGTAGCGTCTGAACCAATATATAGGCATTCGAGGTGGAGATACAAGCGCATATTGTCTTTATTGCGGAACGGAAGTTCACAACCAAAGGTTCCGGAAGCTTGCTTGGCATGCATAAAATGCTGATACCAGAGATCTTTGTATTCATCAGCGATAAACGCGGCAAAGCGCCGATTAATAATATTTTTGCGTTCTATGCCCAGCAGTTTGGCACCAGTAAGATTAATTTCTGAGATTATGCCTTGTTCGGTTACTGTGAGATAGCCGACAGGGGCTAAGTCGTACAATTCAAGATAATGGGCGCGTGATGCTTCCAGGGCAACATGTGCCTGACGCAACTCCTCATTTTGCATCTGGAGTTCGATCTGATGTACGTGGAGTTCGTGCCACAGTTCATCGTAATGCTGCGGCAATCTTTTTTCGCTAGTTTGCACAGTGTTGGCTAAATTTGCCACTGTTCGAAACTGCAGATCATACTGCTGATTTTCTTGATTATTAAGCATAAGTATTTCTGGACTCTGTTAATGATTATTTGCGACCGTTTTCCTTTCGGTGGCCTCGGCAAAATATCTTGGCCTCTGGCAAGCGTTGATAATCTTAAACGTTTAAAGGTGAGAATTTAAATACGTGCGAACACGTACGGGAGAGTACGTATTCAATGTTAGAAAAGGGTATGATGGCGAAAACAAAAAGCTAAAAGTCTGATGCTGCGAATTTTCCGATTTCCACTCCCCATTAAAACTTGGCACTACCCAACAAATAGCGCACCGTAGAGACGCAATATTTTGCGTCTCTACGCTCAGATTAAAAGTATCTTATGAGAATAAATACATAAATCGTTAACTTACTGGCAGTGATCCCGGAGCTTGGAATTATTAGTTAAAACTATCAGCTTTCTTCTTTGCAGCCTTAGCGCCTTCAGGATTGCTCAGCAGCTCTCTGGCCTTGGCAATCAGTAACCAGCTGTGTTTTTTTAGCTGCGTATCATTCGATGCCAATAACGCTGATTTTTTAGCTAGGTCTTCAGCCAAGCGTGGCTGTGATTGGTTCAGCCGCACCACCGCCAGTTTATAAAATAGCGTTGCGTTCCTGGGCTCAATTCTTATTGCACGTTCAATGGCAGCACCTGCCGCTTCAAGATTTCCGCTTTCCGTATCTTGCTTAGCCGCCGAAACTAATGCGCTAACCGGTGCTGATAAATGCGCGTTGGACTCAAGAGGTGTGAAAGGCGCTGCTGCTTCGGATTCCGGTTGTGCCGGTGTTTCTGGTGCTGGCGTTGGTGCTTCTTCCGGGAGCGGGGGAATTTCTTCTACTTTTTCTTCCGGTACTACGATTTTTGGTTCCTGTATGACTGGTTCAGGCGTTATTTCGACAGGAACAGGATCCGGTTTAAATTCTTTTAAAGGTTTTGTGACTACAGAACTACTGGAATCGGGCACAACAGGTTTGGGTGGTTGTGGGGGAAGGGGAGTAATACCGGGTTGACCGCCATAGACAGGAGCGGGGTATTGTGTTTGGTAATAGTCACTGGCACAACCCGTTAACAAAACAATCAGCGTGCAGGGTGCAAAAAGATGCTTAATTGCCATTAGAAATCTTCCATTAAAATGGTTAATAAAATAGAGAAAACTTAAAATTTTCTTAATCTAACATCAATTGCTTGGATTAGGTATAAAAAATTACGGGCCAAATTAGCCCTGCAGAATGGCAATATTGCGTTACTTGTAGCCAAGTTGGCAGGCTCTTGCACCCTACTTTACGTAAGATACAAGAGCTTTTGGCATATTGAGGGGCTTTGTAAAGGCCTATTTACCGATTTTTAACGCCAGGAATATCGGGCTACCACGGCGCTGTATCAACACGGCAACCGATTTACCGACATCAATATCCTTAATGGCTTTGTTGAAGTCATCGGTATCATTAATAACCTTGTTCTGGATACGCAAAATGACATCGCCACGCATGATGCCGGCATCTTTTGCCGCGCCCTTGGTGACATCTTGAACCAGTACGCCACCATTGATATTTTGCAAGGCTTCTTTTTGTTCAGCCGTTAAATTGCTAACGCTAATGCCTAATTTATTGGTCGGCTTTTTCTCGGCTTTACTTTCGGCTACTTTTTCATCCTGATCGGGTAATAAACCGATTTTAAAATCGACTTTTTCTGTTTCACCTTGCCTGATGATGGTTAAGGTAGCCGTTTCGTTAATGGGTGTGACGCCGACCATAGGGGGTAGATCCCCGGATTTTTCGATTTGCTGGCCATTAAACTCGGTAATGATGTCGCCAATTTGCAAACCGGCTTTTTCGGCGGGGCTATTGGGCAACACTTTGGCAACCAATGCGCCTTGTGGTTTTTTCATGCCGAATGATTCAGCCAATTGCCGGGTGACATCCTGGATTTGTACGCCTAACCAGCCATGCGATGCCTTACCGCTGGATTTGATTTGATTGACCACATTCATGGCTATATCCATGGGGATTGAAAATGACAATCCCATAAAACCACCGGTACGGCTATAAATTTGGGAATTGATGCCGACAACCTGACCATTCATGTTAAACAGCGGGCCACCGGAGTTTCCTGGATTAATCGCTACGTCGGTTTGGATAAACGGCACATAGTTGCCGCCCGGTAAACTACGGCCCTTGGCGCTGACGATACCGGCTGTGGCTGATTGTTCAAACCCAAAGGGTGAGCCGATAGCTAGCACCCATTCGCCAACTTGAAGTTGTTCCGGCGAGCCTATATTGACTGCTGGCAATCCGGTTGCATTGACTTTCAGCAAGGCAATGTCGGTACGGGCATCAGAACCAATCAGTTTGGCAACCAGTTCTCTTCTGTCAGACAGTTTAACGATAATTTCATCCGCATCTTTGACGACGTGGTGATTGGTTAAGATGAAACCATCTGAAGAAATAATAAAGCCGGAACCTAATGATTGGGCTTCTTCAGGGCCAGGGCCTCCTCCACCTGGGCCGTTAGGGTTTTCCAGGAAATGCTTAAATAATTCTTCCATTTCAGGCGGGATGCCTTCAGGCAATTGTTGCCTAAGCGCAGCATCCATATCAGGTGCTACTTTTTGAGTTGAGCTGATGTTAACGATAGCTGCACCATTGGCTTTTACCATTTGGGTAAAATCTGGCAATTGCGCAAGCGTTGGTTCAGCAAACAATATCAGCAGAAAAAAACACCAACTTACCTTTTTGAGCATAAATTCCTCATTACTACAAGCATTAATAAAACAATTATAAGTGTTACATAAGTAACGCGTAGAAGCCATAAATTCCTTCTGCATACAGTGCCGATTTATTGGCATAGTTGAACATTTCAATAATCGATTTTAATTTTTTTATAGACAGTTTTTCTTCGACACCATGGCAAGTAATAATCACTGTAGCAGAAAAATCAGTTGATTTCTTTATCTGTGAAGAATGTTGTTTCGTATCGTATGGCTGTCTTTTTCGATTGACATGTCGCAAGTATAACAATGATAAGGCATTTTATATGCGGAAAGTGATTGTCGATTCGTTTCGAGTTAAATATCCGGTTTTTCAGTGGCTGTGCCGGGTGTATTCCCAAAATATGACATTCGTACTGTAACTTGTTGATTTTTATAAACGCATATTTCGTGCCGGCACGATTTTTGATTTTTGTAATCAACTGTTTTTATTAGCTTTAAAACTTTTGTGTCATATTATGAGAATACGCCCGGCTGTGCCGGAGTATTTGTGGACAAGATTGAAATGATATTGGTTCGGTGGTGGCATTGTCTAACTTTCTCCTTAGGAGAAGGTATTTTAAGAGACGGATCAAATAATGACATATTATTCCAGGCATAATCCAACACATCAGGCTCGTAGAGACACACTATTTTGTGTCTCTACGCCCAGCCGAAAAAAAACATCTTTTTGAAAATAAAAGAATAAACTCATTAGCTTAATGAGCAATGACGCGCACCGTACAATTTTTATTTCTGATTATATGCCGTGATTTTCGCAATAGAGGCGATATCCGCTCCATTGCTCATATCAGCATTTTTGTTGTGTGCCTGGAGATAATCATTAATTTGCGCATTGAGCGGCATTAATTCAGATCGGGGTAACTGCTTAATGATGTTTTCTGATCTTTTTTGCGGTTGCTGCTGTGCCAAGGTAATACCTGCCGCCGCTTGCATGTGTGGAGCTGAAGTGCGGGTAATATTTTTCGGTAAGATCACAGCAACCGTTGTGAGCGATACTACCAACGCCAGTATTTTATGTTGTGGTTTAAATTTTATCTGTTTACGTTGTGGCAATAAATAAACAGGATCCTGTTCAATTTCTTGATGAATGCGATCTAAAAAATCAGCTCTGGGCGCTATAAATGTTTCAGTCTTTAAGGCATAACCAATAGCTTCGTAGCGTAGTAGTCTATTTTTTAGTTCACCATCAAGCATAACTTCCCGCATTAAGAGCATAGCCTCGTCAGCGTTAAGTTCATTGTCAAGAAATTGAGAAATTTTTTCATTTATATGTTCATGCATCGAATATCACCGTCAATCGAGCAAAGGGGTTAATTTACTATCGATCGCCTCACGCGCTCTAAACAGGCGTGATCTTACCGTACCTACAGGACAGTCCATTGTTTCAGCAATTTCCTCATAACTCATACCTTCGAATTCACGCAACATGATAGCTATGCGCATATCTTCCGGTAATTTTTCAATTGCAGCCTTAATTGTGTCTACTATTTCCTGGCTTATCAACAAGCGCTCAGGCGTCTCTATTCCTTGTAACTGGGGCAAATTTTCGCAGGTTTCTGCATCTTGAATGTCGACTTCATAATCAGAGCTGCGCCGTGTCCGTGCTACCAGGTAATTTTTTGCTGTATTAATGGCAATACGGTACAACCACGTATAAAAGGCAGAATCACCTCTGAAGCTACCTAATGCACGGTAAGCTTTGACAAAGGTTTCTTGAGCGACATCCTGCGCCTCAGTGGGATCTTTCACATAACGATTAACCAGTTGAATAATTCTGTGTTGGTATTTGAGTACTAAAAGGTCATAAGCTTTTTTATCGCCCTGTTGCACTTTTAATACCAAATCTTCGTCTAGTTGCTCACTTTTTTTATTGTAGCTATTCACGATTATTCTTCTATGTTCAAAGAGACAGAATTAAACTGCGTAAGTTCTATCGATACAAAAAAAAATTGCCATCACCTTAAAAACCTTTATTATCCCTGAACAAGTGTAACTAAGCCACAATCGGGGTGGTAATTTTTGTTTTATGCCTTTTTTTATATATTATGACATCCTTATTATTGGCAGTGGTGCAGCAGGTCTAAGTTTAGCGCTGAAACTCGCCGAACAAGGGACGCGCGTTGCGGTTTTATCTAAATTCGCTTTAACTGCCGGCAGTACGTATTATGCGCAAGGCGGTATATCGGCGGTGTTTGATGCCGATGATTCTATTGAATCGCATATTGAAGACACACTCAATGCTGGCGCCGGGCTGTGTGATCCAGAGATTGTCAGGCTGACAGTAACCCAGGGGAAAAGCTCAATCGATTGGTTACGCCAACAAGGTGTACTGTTTACTGAGGAGCAAACCCAGTTCGGCGAACCAAAACTGCATTTAACGCGAGAAGGCGGACATTCGCACCGCCGTGTTGTTCATGCGGCAGATGCTACCGGTAAAGCGGTGTCTTTGTCGTTGATTGAGCGCGCACGGGAGCATGCCAATATTGATTTATTGGAAGATCATAATGTTGTTGAGTTAATTGCCTTTGCCAACGCACATGAAACCGAAAAAAGAGTGCAGGGAGCTTATGTCCTCGATAATCAGCATCAACAGGTTAAAACCCTCGCCGCACGTGTTGTGGTTTTGGCAACAGGCGGTGCCAGTAAGGTTTATCTTTATAGCACCAATCCGCAGAGTGCAACCGGCGACGGTATTGCTTTGGCGTGGCGTGCAGGATGCCGGGTAAGCAATATGGAATTCATGCAGTTTCATCCTACTTGCCTTTATGACCCTAAAGGCAGTTCCTTTTTGATTAGCGAGGCGGTCAGAGGTGAAGGGGGAAGATTGATTCTGCCGGACGGTTCGCCTTTCATGCACCGTTTTGATGCCAGAGCTGAATTGGCGCCTAGGGATATTGTTGCTCGTGCTATCGATCATGAAATAAAAAAACGCGGTATTGAGTGTGTCTACCTGGACATCAGTTATAAGTCCGAAGCGTTTATTCGCGAACATTTTCCAACCATTTACCAGCAATGTCTGGAGTTTGGTATCGATATCACCCAACAACCCATCCCTGTCGTTCCTGCGGCGCACTATACCTGTGGCGGCGTACTCACAGACAGCTATGCCCGTACAGATATTGCCAACCTGTATGCGATTGGGGAGGTTGCCAGTACCGGATTGCATGGCGCTAATCGTATGGCCAGTAACTCGTTGCTGGAATGTCTGGTGTTTGCAGATAGGGCGAGCGAAGATATTTTGCGCAAATTGCCATCAATTCCACCTGTTGGCGTTATTCCTGATTGGGATGAGTCTCAGGTGAGCGATTCTGATGAAGAGGTTGTGGTATCGCACAATTGGAATGAATTACGTAATTTCATGTGGGACTACGTCGGCATCGTTAGAACTGACAAGCGCTTGCACCGCGCCATGAGCCGCATAAAATTGCTAAAAAAAGAAATAGCCGAATACTACGGCAATTTTCGGGTTACCAGTGATTTGCTGGAGCTACGTAACCTCGTGACAGTTGCCGAACTAATCGTGCGCTGCGCCCAGTTACGCAAAGAAAGTCGAGGCCTGCACTATACGCTGGATTACCCGGAGACTGACAACAGCAAGCCACCACAAAACACTGTTTTGACACCTGCTCGGCATTGACATTCAATCCCTGTTATTTGACCACAGACACTTTAGGTAGCGGCGCATTAACCATCCGGGCAAGAACGTTACGCGTCATCTGTTTCGCAACAGGGTTTTCAAGATTGACAGGTTTCCCGTAGCTGTTTAAGCCCCAAATCCATTGCATGCTGCCGCTTGCAAACACTGTTGACACAGGATTTTGGCAGGGTTTTACTGTACAGGCTTTGGTATAGACTGTCATGTGCGATTTCGGTTGGTTAGGCGCATAATAAGAAAATTCAGGGTGTTCAATTGATGTGGCCGGAATGGATGATACCGCTATAATTTTCAGATTAGCAGGGGTCTTGCCGTTACTGAATACCCTGTCTGCCTCATAGCCCAGTAGTCCTTTGAGGGCGTCACCTATCTTCGTGGCGGTGCCGGTATAAATCCAGTGCGAGGGCGTTCCGTTTGCAAGCTTAGGGTCAGATTTAGACGTTACAATGTCGCCATTAACCGGCCAAAAACTGTACATAATGCCGATTAACTCATTTTCAGGCCGGTTAGCCCAGAGCGGATCGCGCCAATAGGATGTAACTAAGCTATTGTCACTGGTAATTAAA
>SBAV01000117.1 GCA_005239965.1 Methylobacter tundripaludum | reverse complement strand
CAACCGTATTTTTTAAATAAATAACCAAATCTGGGTTTGGAAAGTTTTGATTCAAGTGTTTTACAAATGAAAGGGAATCTTCATCAGTAGCATGATATGCATATGATGAAAAAAAATATCGCGTGCTAATAACATGTGTACCTTGTCTTATTAGCTTTAGCACACCATCAACCTCGTTATGCAGATGATCATAGCGATCAGCTGCAAATAAATAGGCCATCTGTTGATCAAATGAAGTTGAATTACTGGTAAATTGTATTCTTCCTTTCATTCCTTGCCTGATCATATTTCCAATTGGGCCTTCTGATGGTTCTGTTGTTAATACAGCAGCTCGTTGATCAGCTAATAAACGATCTCTAAGCATTATTGCTTGAGTGGTTGTTCCAGAACCATCGATTCCTTCAAATACTATAAAAAGACTATTTGTCATTTACCTTTCCATTTTGCTGAAGCTTAAACCATTTGTCATAGAGTTATCATCAGAAAGCACGAGTACTTTTTGAACCCAAGTATTTTCACTATAAGAAAATAAATTAATGCCGTTGACTAAACTTAATGAAGGATAGTTAAAGGAACGAGCAGAAAAAATTTCCATTTTTGATTTTCCTACTGGTAATGATATTTGAGAGTGTTGATGGCCATGCAAAACTAAATTGAATTTAAATTCATCTAATAATGCAATGAATGGGAGAGCATTTCTAATTGTTGATGTGTCATTTTCTTGAAAACCAATTAAATGATGGTGAACTACTACTATTCGTTGTTCAACGCTGTCTAAATAATTTTGTTCGCTCTCAAGATATGTTTTCAATGTTTGAACATTAATCAAACCATATTTATGGTTCAGATGACTTGCTGAATTAACCATTAAAAATGCAATATTATTGAATTTAACAAGCCCATGTGGCCTATTTGAAAAATCTGTATCATGATTCCTTCGAATGGCGTAAAGAAAGGTATCGAAACTTTGGAAACTGTTGTCACATATGTCATGGTTACCAGGACACGCTAGGAATCGATTTCTTTCTCCTCGGTTAGATAGCCAAGTATCATTAAAAAACTGTCCGGCTTGGGTGTATCCATTTGAATTACCTTGAAATGTTATGTCCCCGCTAATGACCAGATATGTGTCTTGGTTTACAAATAAATCACGAAGACTATTCATTGCATCCTTTAATTTTTGAAGATCAAATGCAGGCTGATTGTTGCCAAAGTGAGTGTCGCTGAGATGAATAATATTCATGAATATTTACAAGCCAACCTGGACTTAACTAATAGCAGGGCATTTTACGTCATATAAGCTATGCGGTCACGACTGTATTTGTATGTTTTACTTCCAAATTTCAGAGCAGTTTTCTCTGGGCCACAAAACCTGTAAAATAAAAATCTGATTGTCTCAACACGATAATAAATTGCGTGGAATTCATTCACATGATGATTAACAGTGCTTTTGATTTGACTTTGATTTCTAGCCATCAGAAGGAAATCAGCAATGAACAATGACTCCTTGATCGACCAAGCCCGGCATCTTTATGCTGCCTTACACATTGAACAAGCACTATCCATAGATAACAAAACCCGATTTGACCGTCTTGATCATATAATCATACGTTCTTATTGCCGTTATGTGCGTCGGTTAAACCGCTGTGTTGTGTGTTATCAGCATCGGTTACATCGCTGTATCCGGGAATTTTTGGACAAAGATCGTAAACCCTGCCCAACAAAAATCCCCCGTTTACAGAATCAGTCAAGGCTTCATTAATCACATTGTTGATCAGTTTTGAATTTATCAATCAATCCCGTAACACGTTCAATTTTTTGCGCTACGGTGGCGCTAAAAATCGCCTTACTTGCCGCCAGTTTAATGGTTTTTTTTGCGCGCGTTATGCCGGTATACAGCAGTTCTTTGGTCAGTACCGGATTGATGGTTTCTGGCAGTACGATTAACACATCTTCAAATTCAGAACCTTGGCTTTTGTGTATGGTCATGGCAAACACCGTTTCGCAGTTGGGCAAGCGTGGAGGCAGATATTTTTTGATATGGCCATTGGCATCCTGAAAAAACACCATCAGCTTGTTGTTTTGCTCCTTATCCTGTAAGCATAGCCCGATATCACCGTTGTAAAGATGCAGGGCAGCCGTATTTTGCGTGATCATCACGGGTCGCCCTGCGTACCATGTTCCCGCTAAATGGATATGCTTTTGGGCAAATAATTTTTGTTCAACCTGATAATTAATGTCACTAACGCCTTTTTTGCCTTGATGGTTTGAGCACAGTACCTGAAAGCGATTGAAAGCACGGTAAATGTCGATAAAATCCGCGCCGTTTTTAACCAGCGTTAAATACGGTGCGTACTGCTCTGCGATGTGACCGATTAAGTCTTGCTCCAGCAGCGCTACTGTTTCATCTGATGTGCGCAAAAACTGCCACGCGGCTTCCGGTTGTTGCTGGTTAACCGCAATGGCCAGTTCTTTTATGATGCCGCCAAAGCGGTGTGATTTTTTAAGTTCCAGCGTATGTGAAGGTAGCGCGATTGTTAAATCAGTCAGCACGGCACCGGATTCGACCGATGCCAGTTGATCCTGGTCGCCCAGTAAAATCAAACGTGCCCCCGATTTTAAAGCATCCAGCAACTTGCTCATTAACGCCAGATCAACCATCGAGGCTTCATCAACCACAACAAGGTCATACACCAAGGGATTAGTGCCATCATGGTGAAAATAAGGTGATGGTGGCTTTGCCCCCAGTAAGCGGTGTAACGTGGCGACTGTTTCGGGTATGAGTTGTTTTATGGCGTCGGTGCAGGGTAGGGCGGCCTTATTTGAACCAATGGATTCTTGCAGGCGCATCGCGGCTTTACCGGTGGGGGCGGCCAGGGCAATATGCAGGGGGCGTTCGGCCAATTCTTGTAATATGGCAAGAATTTTAACTACCGTGGTGGTTTTGCCGGTGCCAGGGCCACCGGTAATAATGCTGAATGATTGGGTAATGGCTATTTTTGCTGCTTCCCGTTGCCAGTCGATGTCTTCGGTTACTTTAAAATAACGGTCAAGCACAGTATCTATCTGCACCACAGTCTGACTAACGTGTGCCATTGCCTTGATTTTTTGGGCTAAACGATTTTCGTAATCCCAGTAACGGTGCAAATACAGTCGGTCTTGTTCTACAACCAAAGGCAATAGGGCTCCTTCTCCCTGAGGGAGAAGGCTGGGATGAGGGGATTTAAATGGGTTTTTATCCTTTTCATTTCCCCTCTCCCAACCCTCTCCCTCTGGAGAGGGCTTTTCACTGTTGAAGTCAACAGTATCGAATGAGTTCCCAGGTTGCTTGGATAAAATCGTTAGACCAGACGCTAACACGACAGCTCTATCTTCGGCGGTGAGATGCACACAATTATGCCCTTGACTTTGCTGGTAAGAAACGGTTTTGACCAGTTCTTCAAACGCCTGCTGCTGTGTGCCGGTTAAGGCTGAGCGCTGGCTTAAAAAGCGGGCAAAAGCATTGTCGAGCCGGGTAAAGGAAATTGGGTTATCTTGCATTAGGCCTTTTGTTGGGATTGGACGGCGTGGGATTCATGCGTTCACGACGGAGCATCGCTTCTTCACGCACGTCGTTTATTTCGCGCATGATGCTTTTGACATCCGCTTTTCGGCCAGTGCTTTTGAAATGGCCGGTAAGTTTGGCATCGGGCGTTAAATCGCCAGCTTCAAAAAGCTTCCAGATTTCCTTGCCATACTGGGTATTGAGCAGTTCCGGTGCAAAACGGCCAAAATAAGCGGCCAGGTTATCAACATCGCGCTCCAGCATTTTGGCAGCATTGTTGTTGGCTGCGGCATCAACCGCTTGTGGCAGGTCAATGATAACAGGGCCTTGCGCATCGACAAGAATGTTGTATTCTGAAAGGTCGCCGTGAATAAGACCGATACAAAGCATTTTAACCACTTCTTTGAGCAAGAAACGGTGATATTCAAGCGCCTGCTCCGTCGATAATTCCAGATCGTTCAGCCTCGGTGCTGCGGCACCGCCCGCATCGGTGATCAACTCCATTATCAACACGCCTTCGACGAAGTTGTAAGGGTGTGGTACGCGCACATCGGCGGCAGCAAGGCGGTAAAGCGCGTCCACTTCTGCGGTTTGCCAGGCTTCTTCTTGTTGTTGGCGACCGTAACGGGTGTGTTTTTCCATAGCGCGGGCTTGGCGGCTGTTACGCACTTTTCGGCCTTCCTGGTAAAGCACCTGTTTATGAAAGCCGCGTTTATTGGCTTCTTTATAGACTTTGGCGCAGCGGATTTCGCCTTCTGATAGCACGACATAGACTTCGGCCTCCTTGCCGCTTTTCAAGGGTCGAATGACTTCGGTAACCAGGCCATCACGAACTAGCGGCTCTATACTTTTGGGTGTTTTCATGATGTGAGTGCCCGTAGTTTTAACAGGTCGAGGGTCTGTAAAAGTTTTGCTAAGGTCATGTTTTCTCTCTCAGAGAATGTGTTGTTGCGACTGTAACCATGTTAATGCGCCAGCTCCTGCGGTACGTCCCGTAGCAAAGCAGGCTGTTAACAGGTAGCCGCCTGTAGGCGCTTCCCAGTCCAACATTTCACCGGCGCAAAAAACGCCGGGCAGGGCACGTATCATCAGTTGTTCGTCTAAGGCATCAAAGCTAATGCCGCCTGCGCTGCTGATAGCTTCATCAATGGGGCGCGTGGCGATTAGCCGAATCGGTAGTTTTTTGAGGGTTGTGCAAAGCTTAACGGGATCATCGGCACCGGCAAGGGTTAATGTTTCGCGCAGTAACGCGATTTTGACAGTGTCCAGGTGCAGGCGCTTGCGCAAGTAATTGCTCAACGATTGTTTGTTGCGTGGCTGTGCAAATCTGTTAGCAAGCCATTCCAAGCTTCTGTCCGGGGTCAGATCAACATGGATTTCTGCATAGCCGTGTTGTTCAATTTCTTCACGCGCCAAAGCTGACAGTGTGTAGATTAAACCGCCTTCCACGCCGTTTTCAGTAATCATGAATTCTCCGGCCTGGCTAAATTGGACGCCATCAGAAGCATGAAAAGAGATTTGCACCGTTTTTACCGGTTGCCCTGCAAAATGCCCACGAAAATAGGGACTCCAGTTAACATTAAAGCCACAGTTTGAGGGTTTTAGAGGGGTGACATGAATACCACGATCGATCAGTAAGGGCACCCACGCACCGGTAGAGCCCAGTTTTTTCCAACTGCCGCCACCTAAGGCCAGAATGACAGCATCGGCCTGAATATGCCGCTCACCGGCAGGCGTTTGAAAACGTAGCAGGGTAGGTTGATTATCAACCCAGCCCTGCCATTGGTGACGCATGTGGAAACTGACGTTAGCGCCACGCAAGCGATGCAGCCACGCGCGTAATAACGGGGCGGCTTTCATGTCTTTGGGAAATACACGGCCCGATGAGCCAATAAAAGTGTCTATGCCCAGATTATGCGCCCATTGACGTAAGTCATCGGGAGCAAAGTTGTCAAGAATAGGCCTCAGGATTGCACTGAATGCGCCATAACGTGACATAAATGTGTCGAAGGCTTCAGAATGGGTAATGTTCAGGCCGCCTTTGCCGGCCAACAAAAATTTTCGTCCTGCCGATGGCATGGCATCATAAACATCAACGTTAATATTGGCGTTGCTTAAAACTTCGGCTGCCATCAACCCGGCAGGCCCACCACCAATTACTGCTACGGTGCGAGCCGGACGGGAAGTTTTTGTGGCTGATGGCTTAATAACGGTGATTCCTGTAGATGAAGAGCAGATTGCTTTGCTGGTGCGGCATTATAAACCCACTGCGTTATATATTATCCTAAATTTGCGCGATATTTGGCGTTGAATAATAGCAAGTGTAATTTAATAAATTGATTTTAATAATAAAATTATATATCACCACACTGTGGTTTTTATTGGGTCAATTGGCTTCCAACTCAAGTCAAGACGGCGTTTAGTGCTGTTGTTTGGCGAATGTAATCCTAACACGCTGTATCTTATGGAAAATAATGACAAAAAAAGTCTTGGTTTGGCCTGATTTTACTTGACCAATACAAATAATAAGGCACATACTTGCGCTTCTCCATGTGGAGCCATGAAAACTTAGCGAGGATAAAATTATGAAAAAAACATTCAGAATTCCAGCGTTAGCATGTGTGGTGTTGGGCTTAACAGCTTGTGCGACACCTTATCCAGTAGGGCAAATAATGACTAATGTTATTTTGCCTGTGCAAGCGACTTCTAATGAAGGGACATCATCAAAAGTTGGGGAGGCCAGTTGTAATAGCGTCTTATCAATGTTTTCTTACGGTGATTGCAGCATTGATACAGCTAAAAAGAACGCCGGCATCACCAAAGTCCATCATGCTGACTGGCATGGGAAAAACTTTCTAGGCCTGTTCGGCACCTATAAAGTCATGGTGTACGGCGACTAATAATCCGTTGAATAAATAAGATCCCGTTCAACATGAATTTTTCAATGGGGAGCGGGATTTCATCTTTTAAGTGCCGTTTTTTTATTACGGCCAATATCAGAAATAAAGGCCCTAACCTTTTTTTGATTACACACGGCCCTTACTATTCAATAATTCTATCGCGACTTCATCGAACATACGTATTTCTATCGTATGATACAGCCTGATTCCCAATCAGGTTTTAGTTATGAAAAACAGCCTCAAAGCCAATCCTGTTGATAATGTTAATGCCTTCTGGAGCCTTTCCACACAAGATCAGCTCAAACAGATGGTTACAACACCCCAAGGCTAATGAAAGATGTCGATTTATTTTCCGAAGTCGAACCCAATCAAAAAGAGCGCATTATTATTGCCCTTAAAAAAGCCGGCTTTGTCGTTGGTTATATGGGCGACGGTATTAATGATGTGTCAGCACTCCATGCGGCGGATATTGGCATTTCTGTGGATAGTGCCGCCGATCTCTTTATTAGGTTTGCTGGGCGGTATCGCGGCACTGTATATCCTGACTGCAGAGCTCGCCAAGCATATCTTTTACCGGTTGGTAAAAATGTAGGTTTTTTGTTAAATATGGAAATAAAATAATGGCACATCACCACCACGCAGATTCCAGCAATCCAGGGCGAACTTTTGTAATCACCATCTTTTTAAATTTGGTGTTTGTGGTGGTTGAGTTTGCCTATGGGTTCCTCGCCAATTCAACAGCGCTTATCGCCGATGCCGGGCATAACATCTCCGATGTGCTGGGTCTGCTATTGGCGTGGGGTGCGGTTATTTTAGCGCGCAGTCAGCCAAGTAAACGTTACACCTATGGACTGCGCAGTACTTCGATTCTGGCCGCGCTCGCTAACGCCACGTTGCTTTTGTTGGCATGTGGTGCAATTGCCTGGGAAGCTGTCCATCGTTTTTCGCAACCACCTGTGATAGCCGGCCTAACGGTATCAACCGTGGCAGCGGTTGGCATTGTCATCAATGGCTTGTCGGCGTTGCTCTTGATGAAGGGCAGCAAAGGGGATTTAAATATTCGCGGCGCTTACCTGCATATGCTGGCAGACACAGCTGTATCAATCGCTGTGGTGATTACAGGTCTCGTTATGTTTTATGCCAAGTGGTATTTGCTCGATCCGGTTATAAGCCTGGTTATTGTAGTCGTGATTGTAATAGGCACATGGGGCTTGCTGCGTGATTCTTTGCGACTGGTCTTGAGCGCTGTGCCCGCACACATTGATGCATCGGCAATTGACGCCTACTTGTGCCAATTAGAGGGTGTAACAGATATTCATGATTTGCATATTTGGGGCTTGAGCACCACCGAAAATGCGCTGACCGTGCATTTGGTGATGCCCAACGGCCACCCTGGCGACACCTTTATGGATGAAATTGTACAGACGCTTAAGGAACAGTACTCTGTTCATCACTGTACCCTGCAAATTGAGCTGGGTACAACCCAGCACGCGTGCTCCTTGGCCGTAACGAAACCGGTACAACACCGTCATCGCCATCACCGCCATCATTAGGATTAAGCGTAATGACACCTTATCGCGCCACGCTGCGGCAAATCCCAAAAGGTATTTGGGTGCTTGGTTTCGTCAGCATGTTAATGGATATTTCATCAGAAATGATTCATAGCCTATTGCCCTTGTTCATGGTAACCACGCTCGGCACCAGTGTCTTTGCCGTTGGCATTATTGAGGGATTGGCTGAATCCACCGCATTGATTGTAAAATTATTTTCAGGGGTATTGAGCGACTATATCGGCAAACGCAAAGGTCTTGCTGTATTGGGTTATGCCATGGGGGCGTTTTCCAAGCCACTGTTTGCCTTGGCATCCAGCACTGGAATCGTGCTTGCTGCGCGTTTGCTCGACAGGATAGGAAAAGGTATGCGCGGGGCGCCACGCGACGCGCTGGTTGCTGATATTACACCACCGCATTTACGGGGTGCAGCCTTCGGACTGCGGCAAGCGTTAGATACGGTGGGCGCTTTTCTGGGGCCATTGCTGGCAGTTGCATTAATGCTGCTTTGGGCTAACGATTTTAGGGCGGTCTTCTGGGTGGCAGTCATTCCAGGAATGCTCGCTGTTACTTTGCTTTTTTTCGGGATTCAGGAACCGAAACGTTCCATTTCCGAAGAAAGGACTAACCCAATTCGGCGGGAAAATCTGCAACGCCTGAATGCCTCCTATTGGTGGGTAGTGGCCATTGGCGCAATTTTTATGTTGGCGCGATTTAGTGATGCTTTTTTGGTGTTACGCGGCCTACAGGCAGGCGTCCCTATTGCCATGACACCCTTGGTGATGGTGGCGATGAATCTGGTATATGCCATTTCAGCGTATCCTTTCGGCAAACTTTCCGACAGGGTACCCCATACCGGGTTGCTGGCGCTTGGATTGATTGTTTTGATTGCCGCCGATCTGGTCTTGGCCCAGAGTAACCACTGGGGCGCTGTTTTGGCAGGGGTTGCACTGTGGGGCATCCACATGGGCATGACGCAAGGCCTGCTGGCCGCTATGGTGGCCGATACTGCCCCCGCCGACTTGCGCGGAACGGCTTATGGGTTTTTCAACCTCATGAGTGGGCTGGCCATGTTAGTTGCCAGTGGCTTGGCAGGTTTTGTCTGGGATCGGTTTGGCGCGTCAATTACTTTTTATACTGGGGCGGCTTTTTGTTTATTGGCCCTAACCGGATTGGCCTGGCGCTCTGCTCGCTCAACCGCCAGTTCTTAAAATAAATGCTGGTTAATCTGGCCGTTTCCTTTTTCTTTGATAGGAATGAATCGTGGCGCTTTGCATTGCAACCTTTGAGTTCGTCAAACAGGTTTTTTACCGGCAGGTAAAAATGTAATTTCAATGCGCCCTTACAAGGAAAGCAACATGTCAAAAAAACGGCTCAAGAAAATTAAGCAAGACAACTACAAGGAAACCTTGCGCTTGTTGCAAATTGAACTGGTCAAACTACAAAAACACATTATTAAGAAGAACGACAGGATTCTGATCATTTTTGAAGGACGTGATGCGGGCGGCAAGGATGGCACCATCAAGCGCATTACCCAATACCTGAGCCCACGCGAAACCCGTGTTGTTGCACTCGGTAAACCATCTGACAGGGATAATAGCAGTTGGTATTTTCAACGGTATGCGGCGCATCTGCCTGCTGCTGACGAGATGGTGTTTTTTAACCGCAGTTGGTACAACCGCGCCGGCGTGGAGCGTGTCATGGGCTTTTGCAGCGACCAGGAATATCATGAATTTCTGGAAACAGTGCCAGATTTTGAACAGATGCTGGTGCGATCCGGTATCAAATTATTGAAATACTATCTGGACATCAGCCGTGACGAGCAGAAGGCACGGCTGAAAGACCGGCAACAGAATCCCCTTAAACAATGGAAAATCAGCCCCATCGATAAAGCGGCGCAAGAACATTGGAATGATTACAGCCAAGCCCGCAATGCCATGTTTGCCAGAACCCATCGTTTGACGGCACCGTGGACGGTTGTCAGGGCCGATGACAAGCGAGCGGCACGCATCAACGTTATCAAGGATATCTTGTTTCGGCTTGATTATAAGGACAAGGATGAATCCCTCATACTGCCCAATGCTAATATCGTATTCAATTATGAAGAAAGTTATTTGCAAAATGGCATGATAGCGCCTTGATCCGCGCCTAACCGTTTAAGCTACCAATCTGATAAAAATCCCCCACCTGACGATGCTCCGCCTGGGCATCAATCAAGCCATCCCTCATCAGCCACAGGGTTTGGAATCCAGCAGCCCGCGCTGCATCCAGCTCGCCCTTAATATCCGATAAAAACAGGATTTCTGATGGTCGATAACCGATGTGTTCCGCTATTTTGCTATACGCAGCGGACTCTTGTTTAGCGCCAATACAGGTATCGAAATAACCGGAAAACAGCGGCGTTAAATCACCGTATTCAGTATGCCCAAACAGCAACTTTTGCGCATGGACAGATCCCGACGAGTAAACATACAAATCAATGCCGTTGGCTTTCCATGCACGTAGGTTTTCTACCGCATCCGGGTAAATGTGGCCTTCAAAAGCCCCGCGGGAGTAACCTTCTTCCCATATCAAGCCTTGCAAGGCTTTTAGTGGCGTAACTTTTTGGTCTTCGTCTATCCATGCAATCAGTTGGGCAATAATCTGGTCCAATATTAATTGCGCCGCTACAGTATCACACACATCCTGCAATAACGCCTTCACCTGTGGTTCATCCTGGTGACGGCGTGCAAATTCGGCGATATGTGCCCGTGCATAAGGAAATAACACTTCTTTTACGAATGAAATCGATGATGTTGTGCCTTCAATATCAGTGACGATGGCTTTAATCATGACAACGCAGCAACCGTTTGATCGAGCGTGGGAAACGATTTGGCAATGTCACTGCCGGTAAAAGTGGCAACCCAGCCATCAGGGGTAGTAAACAGGCGGATACATGTGAAGCCAGGGTTCTCGCCCATATCGAACCAGTGCTTGGCACCCGCTGGCACGCTGATTAAGTCGCCTTTTTCACACAATACCGAGTAAACCTTATCATCAGCATGCAAAAAGAACAGTCCACAACCGTCGATAAAAAAACGCACTTCAAAGTCATCATGAATATGTTCAGCCAAAAATTTTTGCCGTAACGCGGCTTTTTCAGGATGATCGGCATTCAAATTAATAATATCGACAGATTTAAAACCGTACTGATGTTTCAGTCGTTCGATAGGATCATGGTAGGCTGCCAATATGTCGTCCTGATCGGCATCGGCTGTCAATTCGCAGTCAGCTTGCCAACGCTCAAACCGGACACCAATGGCTTTCAATTGTTGCTCGATCGATGGAAAATCACGATAGGACTCGCTTTGTTCAGGTTGATTATCCGCATAAATGGTTAACAGGCTCATATTTTTACTCCGTGTAGATTTAATTCACAACCCAATAAAAAATCCAAGGCTTCAAGAAGATGCAAGGCGCGCAGTACCGAATCTCCCCATGTGTAAAGGCCGTGCCCTGCAATAATATAGGCATAGATAGCACCATGCTGGTCTATGTAACGGTCGACCTGTTTGGCAAGGCGAGGGATGTTTTGGTCATTGGCAAAAATCGGTACCACTATGCGGGCTTCGTGGGTATCGATACCCGGCAAGGCTTTTAATAATTCATAATCCTGCAAGATTACTTCAGTTTTAAAAATACGCGATGCCAGCGTGGCATTTAGGGAATGGGGATGCAGAATAGCTTGGATGTCTGGATAACGCTTATAAAGCGCCGTATGCAATATCGCTTCTGCGGAGGGTTTTTTACCATCCAAAGATTGGGCATCGGCATCAATCAGCATAATATCGCTTTGCTGTAAACAGCCCTTATGCGTTCCAGAAACCGTAATAGCAATGGTGCCATCGGGCAGACGGGCAGAAAAATTGCCACTTGTTGCCGGAACCCACCCCTTGCTGTCAATAAACCGGCCAGCCTCTATCAATTGGTTTGCCAAAACAAAAAAATCATTGTGATAAGTCGTCATATTCACTACTCATGGATTTTATTGAATTGTAATGATACCCGATTCAAATTTTTAACAACAGGTCAATGATACCAAAAGGTATTTATTAACGTACCGGAATCGGCAAAAACTGCGACCATTTGGCCTTGCCGCCGATTTTATCCCGGCTTGGTATTTCGCTGGCCTGCCAACCGCCGCCCAAGGCTTTAATCAGCAACACAGATGCGTCAAAACGCTGTCCCAATAATGCAATTGCTGCCTTTTGGTTATTCAGCGCTACAACTTGCGCCGTCATAACCTCAAGATAACTGACAGTTCCGGCCTGAAACTGGTTGCTTGTTAAGGTGAGGGCTTCTTGCGCCAAAGTTACCGCCTTATTTTGGACTTCGGTTTCCTGTTCCAAAATGCGTAAAGCGGCTAACTGATCTTCAACCTCCTGAAAGCCCGTCAAAACCGTTTGGCGATAAGCGGCCACACTGGCATCAAAGGTATCGATGGTTGCTGCCATTTGTGCGCCACGCGCTCCGCCATCAAACAAAGGCAAGACAAAAGCCGCAGGGCCTAATGCCCAATAGCGGGCAGTTGAATTTAATAAATTGGCCAATGTTCCCGCTTGCTGTCCATTAGAGGCAGCCAAATTTACCGTTGGAAAATACGCCGCTTTAGCAACACCGATTTGCGCATTGGCGGCCGCAACCTGCCGTTCTGCTACGGCAATATCGGGGCGGCGTTCCAATAGATGCGAGGGAATGCTTACCGGAATATCAGGTATTCCCACGTTGATTGGCGCAGCCGGTATGTTCAGTTCGACAGGTGTTTTGCCAATCAACAGGGCAATCGCATGCTCCAGTTTGGTACGTTGCACACCGAGGTCAATTGCCTGAGCCTTCAGTGATTCCAGCTGTGTTTGCGCCTGAACCAACTCAGATTTGGCAGATACGCCGGCAGCATAGCGGTTTTGAGTGATTTGTAGGGTTCTAGTATAGGCCGTAGCGGTATCGTCCAGAATTTTTTTCTGTGCATCCAGCACCCGCAATTGAAAATAGTCTTGCACCAGCGTGGCCTGCGTCGATAAACGCAGTGCCTGTAAGGTGGCAAAGCTGGCCTGAGCCGTGGCTTGGTTGACTTCCACCTGCCTACGCACACTGCCCCATAAATCAGGCTCCCAGGCGACACTCACAGCTATTCCAAACAATGACCTGACACCAGAAACAGCGACATTTTGTCCTGTTGCCGCACGAAACCGGTTTGTTGTGGCGGTGGCGTTAACGGTCGGAAAATAAGCCGCTTTCGCGCCCTGCACCAAGGCTTGCGCTTGTCGAAACTGCGCTTCAGCTTGAGCGAGCGACTGATTATTAATGCTCACTTGTGCTACCAGAGCATCCAAATAAGGATCTTTAAAGAGTGCCCACCACTTGCCGGGCAATTTGTCATCACTCGGTTGTGTCTGCTTCCAGCCTTTTAGTTCTTTGAAAACAGCAGTGGTGCCTATTGGGCTTGGCCGATGGTAATTGGGGCCAACGGTACAGGCGGATAATACAGCGACAACGGGCAAGGCTAATATACGTAAGCTTAAAGCTTGGGGTAACAACAATTGTGTCATGGTATATGAAAGTGTTATTTAGGCTTACGATGAAAAATAGATCGGCATAGGATCTGCAAGCGATCTAGATACAGATAGATAACCGGCGTTGTGTATAGCGTCAGGAGCTGGCTAAAAATCAGGCCACCGACAATGGCTATCCCCAAAGGTCGGCGCAATTCCGAGCCATAGCCTGTACCCAAAGCCAAGGGTAAAGCCGCTAACAGCGCTGCAAACGTGGTCATCATAATGGGCCGAAAGCGTAATAAACAAGCCTGGTAAATGGCTTCATCGGCTGCCATTCCCTTAGTGCGTTCAGCATCCAGGGCAAAATCAATCATCATGATGGCATTCTTTTTGACAATGCCAATCAGCAAAATCACGCCGATTAAGGCGATAATACTGAATTCGGTATCACACAAAAGCAAGGCCAGAATAGCGCCGACCCCCGCAGACGGCAGGGTTGAAAGTATGGTCAACGGGTGCAAATAGCTTTCGTATAAAATGCCCAAGACGATATAAATGGCCAATAACGCCGCCAACACCAACCAGGGCTGGCTGCTTAACGATTGCTGAAAGGCTTTGGCCGTTCCCTGAAAGCCGCCACGCACGGATGCCGGCACGGCCAAATCCGCCATCACCTCTTCAATCACTTGCGTTGCCTTGGACAACGAAATATCCGGCTTCAAGTTAAATGACAGCGTTGAGGCCGGAAACTGTCCCTGATGATTGACCGATAACGGGGCATTGGCGCTTTCAAAATGCGCAAAAGCAGACAGAGGCACTTGTGCTCCGCTGGGGTGTTCTACGTTAGGCGGCACACTCACGTACAGGGTTTTTAATGCTTCAGCACTCTGTGAATATTCCGGTGCCACTTCCATCACCACCCGGTATTGATTCAGGGTATTGTAGATTACCGACACCCGCCGTTGTCCGAAGGCATCGTTCAAGGTTGAATCGATCAAGGCCTGATTGACCCCTAAACGTGCGGCTGCTTGCCGGTCAATTTGCAATAAAATTTGCTGGCCTTTGTCCTGCTGCATTGTATTGACATCCGCCAGTTCAGGTCGTTGGCCCAACGCCTGGATAATCTTTGGTGTCCATGTGCGCAAATCCGACAGGCTCTCGGCCTGTAAGGTGTATTCAAACATCGCACCTGAACTTCGCCCGCCTACCCGTAGCTCCTGGGCGGGTTGTAACGTTAGCTTAGCGCCCGGCAACATCGACAAATTACGGCGCAGGCGGTCTTGTAGTTGGTCGATGTTCAATTGCCGTTGTTCCAAGGGCTTGAGCATCACAAACATCTGTGCGCTATTGCTCAAGCGCGAGCCGCTAGTGCCGCCCGTGAAGCCCAGCACGTTAGCCACGTCAGGATCTTCACCGACCCGTTCAACAAAAGCCGATAATTTTTTTTGCATGGCTTTTGACGATATGCTCTGATCGGCTTGAATATATCCCGCCAAGCGTCCGGTATCCTGGGTTGGAAAAAACCCCTTGGGCACCAGGATATACAGATAAACATTACAGCCTATGGTCACTACCAACAGCAGCAGTACCAGCAAGCGATGCCGTAATGCCCAATGCAATGATCGTCCATAACCGGCAGTTAGGCGATTAAACCACCGTTCACTGACTTGATAAGATAGGCCATGACGGTTGTTGGCCGTATCCGGTTTTAATAACAATGCACACAACATGGGAGTGGTCGTTAAGGCAATCACCAGCGAGACCAGCACTGCTGCCGACAAGGTGACGGCAAATTCCTGAAACATGCGTCCGACAATACCGCCCATCAGCAAAATAGGCAAAAACACGGCTATCAAGGACAGGCTCATGGACAGCACGGTAAAACCGACTTCCTGGATTGCTTTCAACGCCGCCTGTTTGGCCGGGACACCTTGTTCGATGTGCCGTGCGCTGTCTTCCAGCACCACAATGGCATCATCAACCACAAAGCCTGTGGCAACGGTCAACGCCATCAACGACAGGTTATCCAGGCTGTAATGGCACAAATACATCACGCCGAACGTACCGATCAATGACAGAGGCACGGCGACGATGGGAATTAACGCGGAACGCCAATTGCGTAAAAACAGCAGCACCGCGACAATCACCAGCGCGATGGCGATCAACAGGCTGCGCTCCACTTCGTGTAAAGACACCCGAATGGTGCCGGAACGGTCCATCGCTACGGTAAGATCAATGGCATTAGGAATAGAGGCCTGAAACTGGGGTATGAGTGCCCTGACCTTATCCACCGTCTCGATGATATTGGCGCCCGACTGTTTGTTCAAGACCAATAGCACCGCCGGTTTGCCATTAAAAAACCCGGCATAGCCCACGTCTTCCGCCGAATCAACAGCCACGCCAACATCAGACAGCCGGATGGGTGCGCCATTACGATAGCTGATAATTAACGGCAGATAATCGCTGGCGGTTTTGGCCTGGTCGTTGACGGAGATTTGCCAGTGCCGCTGGGTATCTTCCAGGCTACCTTTAGGGCGATTAACGTTGGTCGCGGTTATTGCTAAACGGATATCTTCCAGGCCAAGTCCGTAGCGTGCCAAGGCATCAGGATTCAACTCGATCCTAACCGCAGGCAATGAGCTGCCGGTGATGGTGACTTGGCCTACACCCTCGATTTGTGAGAGTTTTTGTTCCAGGCGGGTCGCGGCCACATCATACAGTTGCGGCCGCGACATCGTGGCAGAAGTCAGCGCCAGAATCATAATCGGCGTATCGGCAGGATTAACCTTGCGATAGCTGGGCCGGCTACGCAGGCTACTTGGCAACAGGGCGCTGGCGGCATTAATGGCGGCCTGTACATCCCGTGCCGCGCCGTCAATATCACGGGCAAGGTCGAACTGTAAGGTGATATTGGTCGAGCCCAAAGAGCTGGAGGATGTCATTTCGGTAATGCCGGCAATCGTCCCTAATGATCGCTCCAAGGGAGTCGCTACCGTAGCGGCCATTGTTTCAGGGCTGGCACCAGGCAAGCTGGCTTGTACCGAGATAGTCGGAAAATCAACCTGCGGCAGCGGGGCGACTGGCAATTGAAAGAAGGCCAGAATGCCTGCGAGGGCAATTCCCAAAGTGAGTAAGGTGGTCGCTACTGGCCGATGGATACAGAGAGCCGAAATATTCATGGCTCATCCCTGGCTTGAGCCATCTGCAAACCATTGCCCCAGGCGATCAAATGCCAAATATATCACTGGTGTCGTAAACAAGGTCAGCAATTGGCATAAAATCAAGCCACCGACCATTGTAATACCCAGAGGATGGCGCAACTCATGCCCCACCCCACTACCCAGCATAAGCGGTAGGGCACTGAGCAAGGCGGCCATCGTGGTCATCATAATCGGGCGAAAGCGCAGCAAGCAGGCCTGATAAATCGCCTCGTGCGCCGATAGGCCTTGATGACGTTCCGCTTCCAGGGCAAAGTCGATCATCATAATGGCGTTTTTCTTGACAATACCGATCAGCAAAATAATGCCGATAATGGCAATAATGTTTAGGTCGTTATTCGATAGCTTCAGCGCCAGCAATGCGCCAACTCCCGCAGACGGCAGTGTTGACAGTATGGTAACGGGGTGGATATAGCTTTCATACAGCACCCCCAACACAATATAGACCGTTACGATAGCGGCAATGATCAACCATAAGGTATTGCTGAGCGATGCGCTAAACGCTTGGGTAGCGCCCTGGTAATCGATTTGCACGCTTTTCGGTAAGCCTATTTCCTTGGTTGCCCCGTCAATGGCAGCCATCGCATTGCCTAGAAACGCCCCAGGCGCCAAATTAAACGAAACAGTGGTGGCAGGGAATTGATCCAAATGATTGACGGCTAAGGGAGTCAATCGCTCTGACACGGTAGCAATCGACAATAACGGCACTTGTGTACCGTTAGTGGATGGAATGCGCAGGGCAGTCAACGCGGCTATGCCGTTGCGGTACTCCGGCTTTACTTCCAGTACTACGCGGTATTGATTCGATTGGGTAAACACGGTCGACACCAAACGCTGCCCGAAGGCATTGTACAAGGTGTTGTCGATGGCCGCCATGCTGATGCCTAAACGGCTGGCGCTGGTACGATCTACCTGGACAAACGCCTGCAAGCCCTGATTTTGGCTATCACTGGCAACATCCGCCAATTCCGGCAACTGCGCCAGCTGCTCAACCAGGCGAGTAGTCCATTGATTCAGTTCCTCCGCATCGACGGAAGCCACGGTAAACTGGTACTGTGTCCGGCTGACCCGATTTTCAATTGTCAAATCCTGCATCGGCTGCATGTACAGCGTGATGCCCTGCACCGCGTCAAGTTTAGGTTTTAGGCGCTGAATAATTTCCGTTGCGCTGCTGCCACGCCCGGCCAAAGGCTTCAAGGTAATCAACAGCCGTCCGGTATTCAGGGTTGGATTGGTACCGTCCACCCCAATTAAGGAAGAGACGCTTTCCACTGCCGGATCGTCTAAAACCACTTGTGATAATGTTTGCTGTCTTTCTGCCATAGCCGCAAATGAAATACTTTGCGGAGCTTCGGAAATGCCTTGGATAACACCGGTATCCTGCACTGGAAAGAAGCCTTTCGGAATGGCGATATACAAAACCACCGTCAGCACCAAAGTCATCAGAGCAATCAGCAATGTCATGCCTTGAAAGCTTAAGGCCACGCCAAGCAGCCTGCTATATGCCGCCGTAATTCTGTCAAACACACGCCCACTGGCCTGATAAAACCAACCGGTTTGCTTTTTGTCCACAGTATGCAGCATTTTGGCGCACATCATCGGCGTCAAGGTCAGTGAAATAACGCCCGAGATCAGTATGGCCACAGCCAACGTTATGGCAAACTCACGGAACAGACGGCCTACCACATCGCCCATAAACAACAGTGGAATCAAAACAGCAACCAACGAAACAGTAAGCGACAGTATGGTAAAGGCAATTTGCTGGGAACCCTTCAGTGCCGCCTGTAAGGGCGGTTCATCGGCTTCGATATAACGGGTAATATTTTCGATCACCACTATCGCATCATCGACCACAAAGCCTGCGGCAATTGTCAATGCCATCAGGGTGAGATTGTTGATACTAAAACCGGCCAAGTACATCACCGCAAAAGTCCCTATCAAGGACAGAGGAACCACGATTGCCGGAATAGTCGTGGCGGACAGGTTACGCAGGAACAGGAAAATAACCAACACGACCAGGACTAATGCCAGCAGTAATTCATATTGTACAGCAGTGACCGAAGCACGGATGGTGGTGGTACGATCCGATAAAACCGCGACATCCAAGCTAGCTGGAAGCGCGGCTTGCACTTGTGGCAATAATTGCTTGATGCGATCCGCCACCTCAATCACATTACTGCCTGGCTGGCGCTGGATGTTCACAATGACCGCCGCGTTGCCATTGGCCCAGGCCGCTAACCGTACATTCTCGACATCATCTTTAACGTCGGCGACATCGGATAAGCTCACCGGCCTGGCATTTTTATAAGCGACGATCAGGCCAGCGTATTCTTTGGCTGAGCGTAACTGATCGTTGGCATCGATAATGGCAGCGCGGCTTTTACCATCGAACATGCCTTTGGGTTGATTGACATTGGCATTGCTGATGGCCAAACGCAAGTCTTCCAGGCTCAAGCCATAAGCCGACAGTGCTGTTGGATTAGCCTGGATTCTGACAGCGGGACGCTGGCCACCACTGATGGTCACCAAACCCACACCCGACAATTGTGATAATTTCTGCGCCAGACGGGTATCGACCAAATCTTCCACTTTATATAACGGTAAAGTTTTTGAGCTGACCGCCAAGGTCATGATCGGGGCATCGGCAGGATTGACCTTACTGTATATCGGCGGCATAGGCAAATCAGGCGGCAACAGGTTACTGGCGGCATTAATGGCCGCTTGCACTTCCTGTTCGGCAATATCGAGACTCAAGTTCAGCGCAAATTGCAGAACGATAACGGAAGCGCCCCCGGAACTGGTGGATGACATTTGCTTGAGTCCGGGTAATTCGCCAAGATTTCGTTCCAAGGGCGAAGTGATGAGCGTTGCCATGACCTCCTGGCTGGCACCCGGATACAGCGTGACCACTTGCATGGTGGGATAATCCACCTGGGGCAAGGCCGAAATCGGCAATTGGCGGTACGCAAACAGGCCCAGTAACAACAGCGCCAGCATCAGTAAGGATGTCGCAATCGGACGTAAGATAAACAGCTGTGACGGGTTCATGAATGACTTGGATTTTTCTAAAGACCTGCGGTGTAGATCAGGAAAACTTTTATAAACCACAAAATATCTTAGCTGGTTATTGCAACAAGTTCTTGCTCCATGAGCCGAATACTAGCAATTAGATTTCTAAAACTGGCGGAGCGTTGATTATCTACATCCAAATGTTTACCAGATTATTCTGGAGTCGCTCACTTTTTGGTAGCGTTGCTTGGTTAATGTGGCGAGCTCGTTGCTTGGGCTGGTTAAATAATCAGGATTTTTAAACTTTCTGTTATCTTGATGTTTGCGTAATCCCTTGATGTTCATTGCGGTTTCTACGGCGGCAAGATCAGCCAAATAGAAGCTTTCAAGTTCGCGACAAGCAATACGTACCAATGGAATTGGCTGTCGACCTAATGCTATACAGCGATCCAGTAATGACTTTTTCAAGGTGACACAATCTGGAGCATTGTCTTGGTCACGCATGACTATGAAGCGTGCATTCGGATTGAGATAGCCTTTTATTTTTCTGGCCATCTGTTTTTCAAGGTCTTGCTTGCCATTAAAGGCAATCAATCTTGGTGTGATACAGGGATTAAGTATTCGTGGCAATATACTTTCCAACATGGCTTTTGCTGATTCTTCTTCAAGTAAAAACACCAGTTCTTTTTCATTCATTCGGGATCAGCCCCCGTAAAAAAACCTTGTTTCCATAAATAACCCATTTGATCTCCCTCTGCCATATAGGCGACAATTTGTGGGTCTTTCTTAGCGCGGCAGATTTTTGTAGCACCCGATTGTTTAACGAGCCAACACACTTCTTCCAGGTTAACTGCATTTAGAAAGTCAGGAGAATGTGTAGACACTAGCACCTGGCCACCTCGATGTGCATATAAGCGAAACTCTTCGGCAAGTTCAGTCATCAGCTTCGGATAAAGCTGATTTTCAGGCTCTTCCACACACAATAGAGGATGTGGCTGTGGATCGTGTAGCAATACCAAGTAAGCAAACATTTTGATCGTACCATCCGATACATAACGATCCAGAAAGGGGGTTTTAAATGAGCCATCCTGAAAACGTAAAGTCAAATAACCATCATCCATTAATTTGGGCTCTATATCTTTTACGCCAGGTACACGGCGTTTCATCGTATCAATAATTTTTTGGAAGGTATCGGGGTATTGTTCAAATAAGTATTGCGCCACACGCGGTAAATTATCACCAGTCTCCGATAAATGCTCCGAATCACCCGCTGCTTCTTTACGCCCCCTGGCGGCATTGATATGAAAATCTGATACATGCCAGGATTCGACCAACTGCCTAAAAGCATTGGCGGCTTTAAATCTCGCAAATTGTCCAAGGCCTTTTATTGCCAAAGAATCTGGGGAAACTGATTGGTCTTCACGCGTCAATTCTTCATCAGATTTATTAAAGTCTTCTTCATTAGTGATTGCATAACCTTTGCCATTGGAAAAATCCAAAAAATGATAAGGACTTCCATAACGGCCACGCTTATAACGCAACCTTTCCCTTTTTACGTAAGGCACATTTTTCTGTTCCGCTATCTCCAGAGAATAAGTCACTAAACGCTCCACACCAGTAATTTCCATACGGTATTGTATTTCAATCAAAATACTGTCACCGTTGCTATCTTTGCTTACAACTTCCTTAAAGCGGCCACGGCTATCTAGCGCTTGACGCACATTACCTTTTAAACAGTCATGCAAAAAGCCGAAGACATCAAACAACGTTGTTTTTCCTGTACCATTGGCACCCACAACAACCAAAAAAGGCGGGATTTCTTTAAGATCGACATCACGGAAAGTTTTAAAATTTTTTAGACGGATGGATTCAATTTTCATTATATTAATCTCATATATTTAATGCCCATCAGTCAGGCGGTTAATGAGGGTCTATCACCGTTTCAGCTATCACTTCAAGACTTCTTTGTCGGCCTTTTTAAACCCAGAAACAATTGATATATCAGGCTCACGGTTAATCAGTTTAATCTGGGCTCCTTCACGCAATTTATCGGCGCCATCGACAATCACCCATTCATCAGCCTTAAGGCCGTCCTCGATAACCACCTGCTCGCCATCTACCGGGCCAAGTTTCACTGCACATACACTCACAGTCTGGTCGTCTTTGACCACATAAACAAAAGTCCCTTGCACACCATTCTGAATGGCGGCGGAAGGAACAGTCACTACTGACTGCAAGGTGTCAACCAGCATTTTGACATTGACAAACTGGTTGGCAAACAACACAGCATCCGCATTATCAAACTGGCTTTTCAGTTTTACGGTGCCGGTACTCAGGTCAATTTGATTGTCAATGGCTGTCAACTTGCCTTGCGCCAGTTTTTTATTGCCGCTACGATCGAAGGCAGTTACCGTTAACTGCTTACCGGCATGAAGTTGTTGCATTACAGTTGGCAAAGCATCTTCCGGCAATGTAAAGACCACGCTGATCGGCTGAATTTGCGTAATGACGGCCAAACCATTGGCGTCATTGGCATGGACAATATTACCCTGATCGACCAAGCGTAACCCGAGGCGACCACTGATGGGTGCGGTAATTTTGGTATAACTCAGTTGCAATTTGGCGTTTGCCAACAAAGCCTGATCAATGGCTACCGTGCCTTGGTATTGTTTCACCAGCGATTCCTGGGTCGCTGTTTGCTGCGCGGAAATAGAATCTTGCTTCAATAAGGTTTTATATCGGGCCAAATCGGTTTCGGCATTTTTCAACAGTGCTGTATCGCGTTTTAGTTGACCTTCGGCTTGCATGACTTGCACCTGAAAAGCCCGTGCATCAATGTCTGCGAGTAAGTCGCCAGCGCGTACCATTTGTCCTTCTTTAAAAGCGACTTTTACCAGTTCACCATCAATTCTTGAACGCACCGTAACCGTATGCAAACCGGTGACTGTTCCTAAGCCGGCCAGATAAACCGGTACATCCTGTTGTATTGCAGTAGCTGCCAGGACGGCGATTGCCCCTTTACCCTGCTTATCCGAAGGCTTGGTGTGTTCGTTTTGTTTTGGTTGCAGGAAGTGTGATCTGCCGTAATAAGCCACGCTTCCTATGACAATACTGAGAGCTAACCAAATTGGCCACTGTAATTTTTGTTTAGTCACTGCGGGTCATACTTGTCCATTGTTGTTGAGTGGGCACAATGATACCCGATTCAAATCGCTGGCAATGCGTATTTTGCATGCGGTTAGTAGCTTGCACGAATGACAAGCTTAGTCTGAATGTAATTTATGTTACAAGTTATTTGGCTTATGTCGCGCCGGTTTTTACATTATTGCTTGCAAGTGTTTTCGTAGTCTCAGGGGCACAATTCGCAGTGGCTGCGGATAGCGGCATTGAAATCATAGAACTCGAACCTGAACAAGATGCGGAAGTTATACTCAAGAAGGTCGAAGCTACTATTGATGAGGATGGTAATAGTTCCGTCAGTATCAATAGTAGCTACCCGTATGAATGCCCCTCCAATCGCCTATGAGATAGCTTACGATTTTGATCAAGGCACCTATTCCACTCATGTTCTCGACCCAGATACCTTACAATTGCCTAAGGCTAAGGCTAAGGCTAAGGCTACTAAGGCGTTAGGGACTGGGAATAGTTCATGCACTAAGTCAAATGTCTGTACAGCTAAAATTAAGAGTGCATACTATTGATCTTCCGGGATGGGGGCTGGCTGAGACTGTAAATAGATTCACTTGGCAAATAAATAGTAATAAAACCGTGACTGCCACAAGCTACGGGCGAGCATGCTATGCGAATCCAGAAGTTAACGTCGAACCAATAACGACAACCCATTGGTTTGGAGATAGTTGCGTTTCTGATCCAACTTTGTATATGTCGAGTCGAACTAGAGTCGTAAAAACTGTTAAGGCTAAGTACCATAATTGGGACTGGGGGCTCGACACTATAGCCACATATGCCAATCATGGGGTTACGATAACGGGCAGAAATGACAAAAAATTTGATTACAATGCAACGGCCGTTCATTCTGGAGAGACTGCGTATGCTCTCAGGGAACATGTGTACCTCAACTTTTAAACCAAGTTAACGGGTTAGAAAATTAGGCGCTGCTAACTATGGCAGTGCCTGGCTCATTTGTGAGGATATGTCGATGTCGATGTCGAATTATATAATTTTAGCTTGTACAATCGGGGCATTGTGCGCTGTTATGTGGGTGGATTTTAATAAAAGCTCCTCAATTTTGGGCAATTTGACATTGAATGTTATTGTTAGCATGACAATGCTAATACCCTTTTTTATGTTGTACCATACCGGAATATCATTTTACTTATCTTTTGCTACATCGCTCGGCACTTGTGTGGCAATTACTTTCTTTCCCGCCAACCGACTTTTATACATAGGAATTTTAATTATCAGCACATTTACCCTGTCTTATTTCCTCGGACTATACGCTTTTATTTTTGTCATCTTAGCCCCAATTATTTTTGGATTGTACAAAATGACAGGCAGGATCCCTGCCTAACCGGATTTATGGTACGCAAGGTGGCATAAATCATTGGCAGAAAACCCTTTAATTGGAAGGACGTCTATTATGCAACTGTACCTGTAGCCAGTCATCGATAATATTCAGAATTTGTTCCCGCAACGGTTGGGCGGAAAAAAGTTGCTCATGATATTGTTTGCCAGTTAGTAAAACCACCCGGTTATGAGGATTGTTTTTATGTGTTGCCGCAGCAAAATCGGTATTCCCCTTGGCGGGCGTGATGGGGTCGTTTTCCGAATAAATAAGTAAATAGGGCGTATCAAACTGAGCCATCTTGTTTCTGAAAGCAATAATTTCTTTCTCGGCAGCAAGGACGAAGCGCATAACGGAGCGTTTCATCATGTATTTGTCTTTGCTAAGACGTATTCGCTCTTCCTCTGAATCAGTCAAATATTCTTTCACCCAAGGCGGCGCGGTGGGCGAAAACAATTGCCGCAAGCCGGGCAACGACGCCAATTCTATCGCACCATCTTGCAAGGGAACAGTGATTAGCGCGACGAACTGATTGAATAACATGATCGGGATTGCTTCGTCATGTGGATTCAAAAAATGTTCGTGAGTATAAAAAGTAAAATGCACAATCGGGTTTTGAAACCAGCCACGCCAGCCTGGAACTTCAGTGACAGAAAATGCGGGGCCGCTGAAAATGATACCTTTAACTCTGGCCGTTAATGGCTCCTGTTTTGTTTGCAATAGATAGTTTGACGCGACCAGCGACCCTAAACTGTGCGACAAAATGAAAATAGGCAATGGCCTATGATCCGATGGGCTGTTGCAATGGGTAGATAAGTAATTCAATGCCAGCATCAGGTCTTCACGCATCGGCTGAAAATCGTCTAATTGTGCCTGTTCCAGAAAAGCATCGCTGACATCGTACGATGCCGCGCCGTTGACGACGCTGTCGTTAGCCTTTGCCAGCACTGGATTACTCATGCCGTGAGCTGTCAAATCAATGCCTGCGACTATAAATCGATTGGCAAAATATTGGGCAATATCGCCATATCGGCCGATATGTTCGTTCATGCCGTGTACGATAAGCAGGCATCCTTGAGCCGCATCGGGCGACTTGGGGGTAAGCAGTTGCAGGCTTCGACGTGCATTTGCATTACTGCCAGGCGCATTAAGGTAAACTGTCTTGCCCCAGAAAGGGTACGGTGCTGTTACTATTTGCTGGTGGGAGCAACCGAGGCAAGATACCAAGAATAATAAACAGATGAATCTTATCGTATTCATAAAGCGCAATATTTTTATCAGCGCTGATAAGTCCCTATCAATTCGGCATGATCAATGATATGCCCCGTCATCGCCTGCTCAAGCTGTGCTTTTTTGGGCAACTTCAAATCCGGTAATTCGGTATCCAGGGCGTAGAGTTTAAAAAAGTAACGATGTTTGCCGATAGGTGGGCATGGCCCTCTGTAACCTGTTTGTTTCCAGTCGTTCTTACCTTGTAGTGTGCCTGAGGGTAGGTCTTTTGGCGCAACGTGTTCCGGCAGTTCGGAAACAGTGGCAGGGATGTTGTAAAGCAGCCAATGCACCCAGGTCATTATCGGTGCGGCAGGGGTTGGTGCATCGGGATCATCCACAATGAGTACCAAACTCTTGGCATTTTGTGGGACATTTGACCAGCTCAAAGCAGGCGAAATCTCAGGGCCATCGCAAGTAAATTGCTTGGGGATTTCAGTTTGATGGTCAAAAGCGGCAGATTTGAGGCTGATGGACATGGCTGATTCTCCTTCAATCGATAGGGCGCTGGCGGTATAAAAGCAGAAAATTAAATTGAGTAATCGTATACGCTGGTGGCGGTTTAGGGCTTGCATCGGTTTCTCCCTTTAAAAAATATTATCATTTACAGACTCAATAACATAACAATGAGTTCTAATTAATTTTAACTTTATTTAACGGGTAAATTTTCAACACTGTTGTTCAAACCACACCACACATTACGCATTGACTTTAAAACCAGATTGGCGAAGGTATTGCTAACTATTACAGCTCACCTAGCCAAAATATTAAATTAGTAATTGATTAATAGTTATTTAAACTAATGCAGCTATTTGATATATTCATCCAGGCGCGTGTAGCGCAAAAATGCTCCATACTACCGTATATCGATTTGTAACTTGATGATTTAATGAGGTTTAATTTATGGAAAAAGCACAAGAACTAAACAGCCAAGGCGCTATCTTAGACTACGTCGAGCATATTGAAGCCACCGCCAACACCGTGAATGATTTGTCTGATGTTATTCGGGATATGGTCGAGAAAAAGTTTGGTGATGACTGGAACAAAGACTATGGGCATATGGCAGCAGCGTGTTTAGTGGCCGCTTCAAACATACATGCTGCGCTCATTGTGGCCGATGCTATTCGTTCGACCATACCCGCGCAGAACCAAACCATACATGCCGCTGATAACCCAGAGGTTTAAATGATTGTTAAAAAAGCGGGCAAAAACTGTCATCTTCAGCATCCTGTTTTTTCAGTTGGGTAAGCTTAATTAATTTTTTATTCAATGAGATAGACATTATTTTCCAACTTTAACTTTTTTAACGGGTAACTTTTTAACGCTATTTTACAGTTTCCCCATATTGATGCGCTTGGCTCATTTGATACGTGCCTGATTTCACTGCTCGGCGCGTAGCCAAACTGGTACAGAAAATGGGAATTCGTGAGTTCTTCCCTTTCGTCAAAGAAATGTTCGCAGGACCGATTAGTAAAGATTGGATGCTACATTTTCGACACGGCCTTTTCAGTTTCGGCTCGCATTTATTCCCGTTGTGTTCGTTTTTCAGTAAGCAAAAAAATCTTCTTTGGTAGATGTATTTTGCATTCCTGTAAATCACACTAAAAGGCCATTTTTTTCGCATCGTCCGTGATGTTGGGCAGGATATTGCCGTACGTAATACCGGTTTTTTCGGGAGGATCGCTTTGGGATCGATAGTTTTTTTGGGGCAGGTAGTGGATTTACGTGTTAGGGATTGTCTTAACCCTTTTGACAAACTATTGGTTGAGTCTTGTTGAGCATTCCGTCGGAGGGTAGTCCTAAAAAAGTTTGATGGTTCGTGAAAGAACGTCTTTAAGCCAATTAGGCAATGGCGTTACGTTATGGAGGGCTGCTTATGAAACTATCTCTTGGCAGGAAAAATGACAGGTGTATGATGCAAAGTCACCAAGAATTAGTTTTTTGACATCCAAAAAAATTGACCGGCAAGGGTTGGAGGAGGATGGTAAAAATTAAACGGTATAATTGATAAGTTGGCTATACTCATTAGCATCTAAAGTATGCAGATAATCGAACCCTCAGGTTTATTATGATCTGATGTTACGCAGTCCGTAATTTTTGTAATTCAGCATAGGCTATCTGGTTTGCTTTTATGAACAGCTTTGTTCGTAGCGCAAAATGGTTGGCCTT
>SBAV01000162.1 GCA_005239965.1 Methylobacter tundripaludum | reverse complement strand
GCGTTTCCGACGTGTATTCACTGGCTTTGTCGCCCTGAGAAACCGCGCGTTATGAAGAGAACAATTTCATGAAGAAAAGCTATCCCAGTCAGGTCAATAAGGCACAAGAGGGTATCGTTTTGTTTGTAGGTCTAATTATGTTGCTACTGGCAACCCTAATCGGTATGACTGCCGTGCAGACAACGACACTCGAAGAAAAAATGGCGGCCAACCAGCAAGACCGGCATAAGGCGCTGCAGGCCGCCGAAGCTGCTGCTCGTTATGCTTGGTTTAAGCTTAACGACAGCGGTGGATTCAACGTGAAAGACTTTACTAATAATAGCGGAAATCCCGGGTTTTACGATTTACGCTTGGGCAATGTTGTTACGACGACAGGGAATAAACTCATGGCCAACTGGAACGCGATTACTTCCTCCACCAGTGCTTGGCCTTGGGATGGAGCCACCGAGCGCGCAATCACGCCCAATAAGGTTGCCGATGGCGATCCAATGAAGCTGGGGACTGCCCCGCAGTATGTCATCGGAATGCATGAGCCCGTTCTGCGCAAGGGCACCGAAAACCGTAAATGTATTCCATTTACCATAATTGGTGCCGGACAAGGCAGCAACGGCACCAGCCGAGCTTTCGTTAAGTTGCAGGTAATTCCGAAAAGCGGCTGCTTTCGTGACCTTGTGAATTAATGAATTTCCGGGAGTTTGATCATGCTAACAAAACTTAGTCTCCTTGTTTCCTTGCTCGTGTTGCTCGGCCTGCTGGGCGCCGCCCAACAGGCCCAGGCCACGACCTATACTACAATTGCCGCCGGCGATTGGACCAGCGCCTCTACTTGGTCGGACGGGCAAATCCCCCCTACGCATTTAGCTGGTCATGTGGTGACCATTAATCATAGAGTGAACTACCCCAATAGCCTTGCCGATCTCTTCATCGAGAGCGGAACGCTCAATGTCCAAAACGTCCTCATCCTGCAGAATGTCAACCTGAAAATGGGAAACAGCAGTGGGCAGGTCAATATCAACCAGGGTGTGGTCATCTCTACCAATGGCGGCTTCGAGAATATCCAAGGTATCGTCACCTTCACGGACGGCGCGGTTCAACTCTGTGCTGGCGGATATAAGGTGGAAAATTCTGCTCAATCGACCGGTAACGGTTATGTATTTGATAAAGCCGGCAATATCGAACGATTGGGCTCGGCAGCCTTCGGCACGGGCATCGACTGGTGCATCGATGCTGGCGACGGGATCGGTCTGCCTACGCAGGAAAACTGCGGCGTGGCTCAGCCGCCCAGTGGCGACTGTCTTAGCGAAACCCACTACTTGACTTTGTTTTCCTATGATTACGGCGACGCTCCGGCGAGCTATGGAGAGGCTAAGCATAAGATCCCGGCGCCACCTTCGGTCTATCTCGGCGCGACGCCTCCGGATGCGGAATCCTCATCGCAATCCTCGGCCAATGCCGATGGCGACGATGCCAACGGGACAAATGACGAAGACGCTTTTTCCAGTTTGCCGGATTTGGATACGACCGACACCAGCTACACGTTGAGCGCCTCCTGCGCAGGCACCGGAATGGTCGCGGGCTGGATCGATTTCGACCAGTCGGGTGCCTTTACCAACAGCGGCCCCAATGAAGGGGCTTCGGCCACCTGTAGCAGCAACACGGCCACGTTGGACTGGAACAATGCCAGTGGCAATTTCCCCGCCAGTTTGACGGCGGGCACAACCTCTGCCCGCTTGCGGATCGAGGGGCCTTGCAAGGGCAATGGATTGTTTGGAAAAACTAGCGTCACGATTAGTTCGTCTACTGTAGATAGTTATATAGATGATCCCCTGAATCCTGGCAGCGCCGGCCAAGTCGGAAGCAATGGCGATATCACCATTACCGGCAGCGGCGTTGTCCATGGGGATGCTACCGCGTCTGGCACCATATCCGGAACGGTTACGGGTACGAAAACGGCCGGCGCGCCTGTAACGAGTTTTCCGCCGGTCGCCGCGTGCAGCCCGTATAGCGGCAGTGGCGGTATCAGCGCCACGGGTGGATTGACCCATGACACGGCAACGGGGGATATCAGTGTCCCCGGTGGCAATACCTTGACGTTGGCGCCAGGCACCTACTGCTTTAATCAATTCACCTTATCCGGCGGCGGTGTTCTCAATATCACGGGGCCGACCACTATCTACCTCACGGCCAAAGGTACTTTCAGCGGCGGCACTTTCGATAACACCACGCTCAATCCGGATAATTTAAAAATTTTTTCCAACAGCGAGTTGGTGCTGTCGTCGGGCGGGACGCATGCCTACATGTCGATCTACGCGCCCGACTCCAAGTTGACCATCAGCGGCGGCGGCAACTTTTATGGGAGGGCCGTAGGAGGCGCTGTCACGCTTTCAGGTGGAACAACGTTTCACGCATACACAGGCCCATGTTCGGGCGCATTGAATCCCACAGGCACGGCGTGGGACGGCGAAGTTGAGGACTACTCTCTTTCTATCACCAACACCAACACCAACACTTGCACCACACTCACCGGCGATGTTAGCGAAGTGGCGCCTGCCGTTCCCCCACAGGTCGAGTCCGGCGACAAGGTCTTTGTCGGTTCCCGTACGCCGTCGCCCGCAGAAGGCCATCTGAAAGCCTATACCGTGCAGTCGGACGGTTCGATATCCACGACAGCGGCCTGGGACGCGGCCAGTTTGATGAATGCCACCAAGCGGGAGAACGGCCTCTATTCCACCGACGCGGCGGGGGCGAAAATCCTGTTCAATAGTCTTGATGACGCCGCCTTTTCGGCGACCACACCGAACGCTGCGACTATACGAAGCTATACCCTCGACCCCTCTTTCAGCGGGGGCGACTATCTGGCGGGACGGATGAACGGTTCCTTTCTGGGCCCCATTAGCCGGGGTAATTCTCTCGCACTGATTACGCAAGCAATCGACATGCAGCGCTATCTCAATGACAATGCCTATCGTTCTTTCTACGACGGTACAGTTTCATCCCGGAGCGAAAAAGTGCTGGCTACCAGTGACGATGGTTTCCTTTACGCCTTCAATCAAACCGACGGCCAACTGGCATGGGGTTGGATACCGCGTTCACTGGTGCAGACACTGAAGAGCTTCGATACATTCCAGGAAAGCCACGTCATGAGCGGTAAGCTGGATGTTATTGATGCAATAGATGGCTCAGGCAACTACGCCACCTATGTGGTGGGAAGCTATAAGAATGGTCTCGGCCATTACGTACTTAAACTCACCGCCACAGCGGAACTAAATTCCGTAGTTTGGGATGAAGACCGCAGTAGCAGCTTCGCTACTTCATCCAATCTTGGTGAGATGGATTATTTCAGCGATGGCGCAGGCAACACCTATGTGACTTACGTGCTGACTAATGGCAGCAACTTGTCCACTTTGATCATCCACAATCTCATCACCACGGATAAAACCGAAGTCGCGCTCAATTTTAACGCCACCTCGACGCCGTTCGTCATGCCGGATTTCGGCGATGCCAATGGACCCGCCAAGAAAACCCTGTACCTGGGGGATAGCAACGGCAATATCCGTCGGGTGGCCTTGCTGGTACCCGATACCAGCACCCCTCCTAACCTCGTGCTCGATACCGCCGTGCATCTGCAAACCGCACTGCAAAGCACGACATACTCTGCTCAATTGGGCGCTAGCGAGCCAATTCTCTTCCTCGGCGCTTCGGTCTCTGCTGCTGATCGAAAATATTACATGCGAGCACAGTCTGAAAACCGGCTGACAGTATTGCGATACGATACATCGTCCACAAATTGGGTAAAAAGCTGGACCAGCCATGTCGGCGGAGCGGGAGCCTGGGATACAGCTGGCACCACGTTTACCGCCGACACCAGCGGTCCGCCGACCGATCTCAACGGCGACGGCGTTTTAGATGTCACTGCAACTGGCATCCAAAGTTTACCGACTGGAACAAAGATCACGGATGCAGCACAAATTGTTGCGGACAGTGTTATCCTTCCTGTGAGTGTGCCGATCAACGGAGCCTGTTTTGGCAATGCTTATTTTTACTTTTATAAGCTTGCGAGCGGTGCATTCCCAGACAATAAATTCACTATCGGAGAGGGCACCTTTCTTGTGGAAAATCTTGTTTTAGGTTTCGGTAATCCAACCCGGGCGACTATCAGCGATATACCAAGCAAAGAGCAAATGCAGGGGCTTGGTGGCACGGATCAGTTATCGGACAATTCAACAGGAGTAACGCCGTCATTCAATATTAACGATACTGTCTCAACGGGATTGAGGGGATGGAAAGAGATCGAAAGGGATTAGGCCATTTTGGCATGGCTTAATGTTCAGGAACCGGCAAAAACCGTGTCCATTTAACCTTGCCAGCAATGTTATTACGCTTAGGTAAATGACCTGTATGCCAGCCACCACCCAAGGCCTTAACCAATTGTACGGTGGCTTCCAATTGCTGCGCCTGCAAAGCCAAAGCCGTTTTTTTGTTCTCCAGTACATCCAGTTGAACTTCCATTAAATCTTGAGAACTGGCTGTACCCGCTTGAAACTGTAAGGTTTTTAAATTCATTGTCTCAACAGACAAATTGACAGCGTTAGCTTGCAAAACGCTTTCCTGTTGCAAAATACGCAAGGCCGCCAGTTGGTCTTCCACTTCCTGAAAGCTAGTAAGTACCGTTTGCCTATAATTGGCAACACTGGCATCAAAGCCGGCAATGGCAACCGCCATTTGTGCACTGCGGGCACCTCCTTCAAACAGCGGTAAGGCAAATGCAGCAGGCCCCAATGCCCAATAACGGGTTGCTGTACTGAATAATGTTGATAATGTGCCCGATTGAAATCCCGTATCCGCAGATAAACTGACAGTGGGAAAATATGCCGCTTTGGCCACACCAATTTGTGCATTGGCTGCGGCAACCTGGCGTTCTGCAACAGCAATGTCAGGACGGCGTTCCAACAATTTAGAGGGCACAGTCACTGGAATATCAGGCAAATAGGCTTGTAATCCGGTTTCAGTGATGGTCAATTCTGCGGGTGTTTTTCCTATTAACAGTGCTATTGCATGTTCCAGTTTGGCGCGTTGAATATCCAGAACCAGCAATTGAGCTTTAGAGCGTTCTAATTGGGTTTGTGCCTGGACGAAATCAGCCTTGGGTGAAACACCGGCTTCATAACGTAGTTTTACCATGTCTAAAAACTTGCCATATGCCTCATTGGTTTCTTGCAACAAATGCTTTTGTTCTTCCAGCGCCCTTAACTGAAAATAGGTTTGCGTCAGCGTGGCTTGATTGGATAAACGCAATGCTTGTAGGGTGGCAAAACTTGCTTGCGCATTGGCCTGCTGGCTTTCAACCTGACGGCGCACATTACCCCACAAATCCAGCTCCCAAGCTACACTGGCACCCAGTGCGAATAATGTCCTGACACCAGAGACTGCGATATTTTGTCCTGATGCGGCCCGAAAGCGAGTGGTATTGGCACTGAGATCAGCTTCAGGGGAAAAGGCCGCCTGGGCACCGTGTACCATTTCTTGCGCCTGCCTAAACTGCGCTTCTGCCTGAGCCAGTGAAAAATTATGATTATTAGCCTGCGCTATTAAGGAATTCAGGTAATCGTCTTGAAACAGTTGCCACCATTGTTCTGGTAACAATGCATCACCCGGTTCAGCCGGTTTCCAGCCTTTTAATTCTTTAAAGCGTGTGATATCGGCATTGGCTGTCGGCCGCTGATAATTTGGCCCTACCGTACAAGACCACAGGACTGGCAAAATGACCATCACACAAAATAAACATTTATGTTTTCCCTCTACGGTTGTTAGTCTATTCAACAGCTTATCCCGTATGTCAAGACGTATCATTTTTGCTGCTTTTCTGGGCGAACTTTCTTTAAGTCCTTAATTATTTTGCCCTTATCCAACACTATAAAACGATCTGTAGAATGTATCGTTTCGGGGCGATGCGCGACGATAATACGCGTGATCTGTGTTGCCCGAATTGCGGTATTAACGGCTTTTTCCCGCTCGACATCAAGATGGCTGGTGGCTTCATCCAGCAACAAAATAGCTGGACGGCGATACAGTGCCCTGGCAATTAAAACGCGCTGCTTTTGCCCGCCAGACAAGACGGTACCCATATCGCCAATCAGCGTGTTGTAATCCATAGGCATTTTGGCAATATCGTCATGGACAGCAGCCAATCGTGCACATTCTTCTATACGGGCAGGATCGGGGCGATCAGAAAAAAAACTGATGTTGTCAGCAATGGAGCCGGCAAATAACTGGTCATCTTGCATGACTACTCCCAGCAGACTGCGGTATTGTTCCATGCCAATATTGCTCAAAGGACGGTTATTGATCAGGATGTCGCCTTTTGTCGGCTTGAGCAGGCTGGCCAATAACTTGAGTAATGTGGTTTTGCCACAACCTGATGTGCCAATGATAGCCACTGTTTCACCTGGATCAATACGAAAACTAATATCATCCAGAACCCAGGGGTCATTTTCACCGTAACGAAAACTCAAGTTTTTGACTTCAATGCTGATTTGTTGTTTATCTTCAATGCGGTTTGAACCTTGAATGATGGTTTCCGGTTCGGTCAAGGCAATATCTGCCAAGCGTTCTGCATGCAACCGCAGCATGTACAAATCCAATGCATTATCAATAAGATTACCAACGACCATTAAAAACTGGTCCTTATAGGATATGAACGCCAACAACATTCCGACCGAAAGGCTGTTGGCCATGACCTGATTGGCACCTAACCACACCACCAAAATGGCTAATAGCCCCTTGAGTAAAGTGCTGGTTTGCGAAAAGAACAAATTCAGCTTGCGGGTAACCAATTGCCGGTTAATGGTTTCCACCAATAAATTCAGCCAATGTACACGACGGGAATCCTGCGCATTGAATAACTTGACGGTTTTGATGCCACGTAATGTTTCGAGAAAATGGCTATCACGACGGGCTGCCAGAACAATCGCTTCAGTTGACGCTTGGCGTAGCGGTTGATAAAACGCCCAGCGCAGCAAGCCATATAAAAAAGCGCCAAACATAACAATCACTGCCAATAGTGGTGCATAAACAAACATGACACCTAATGTGATCAGTGCTAATAGACCATCCAATATCACCTCAACCATATTGGCGGTTAAGGTTTGCAATATGGTTTCCTGGGAGCCGAATCGGGACATGACATCGCCGAGATAACGGCCTTCAAAAAAGTCGGCTGGTAAATTTATTAAATGTGAAAAAAGATTGGCTCTTCCCTGTACTGTTAATGAAGCACCCAGGGCAATCAACATCCAGCCTCGCAAAGCGCTAAGCGATACCCTGATAAGGAGCAATAGCAAAAATCCTAAAGCCAAGGTTAACAAAAGGTCATGGTCCAATGTCAGCAAGGCATGGTCAATGACCCATTGCATAAAAATGGGTGAAATAACCGCGCAGATTTCTATTGCCAACGCTAACAGGAAAATTTGTCCCAACGCGCTTTTAAGACCAACCATACGACCAACCAATGCTTTTAGGCGCAAGCGTGGTGTTGCCTGGATAGACTCGAAACGATTAGTTGGATTGAACTCCAAGGCAATGCCGGTAAAATGCTTGGAGATTCGTGATAATGACAATTTCCTGATGCCGACTGCCGGATCGTGAATAATGATATTTTTACCGGAAGCT
>SBAV01000267.1 GCA_005239965.1 Methylobacter tundripaludum | reverse complement strand
CGTGCTATTTCTTCAGATAGTTTTTTTACTGTGCTCATCGTTTGTGTCGGTGCAAAAAGTAGTCTGAATATTATCCCCTAAAAGTGATAGGTGTTGAGGCTTGGTGCGATTATTATTTAAAAATATGACACTGTTATTAAATCGATTTGACCAATGTGTCGTGTTTATCGCAATAACCCTGTATAAAGCGGTGTTATGTACAAGGGCTCAGTCAATGTTGACCAGCTGGCGATAGCTGCCGCGATAGTACAACAAAGGATCGCCCGTGCGACTAATGGCTTCCTGCACTTCACCAATGATGATCCAATGGGTGCCGGCCGCAACTTTTTCCACCACTTTGCACTCCAGCGACATGATACTTTCAGTAAGAAGGGGCGTTCCGTATTGGCCTGTTTCCCATGTGGTATTGGCAAACCGTTGTTCTTGACTGCTACCACCAGAGAAGTTATTGGAAATATCTTGCTGGGAGGCGCTTAAAATATTGACGGCAAAACAGCCGGTGGCATCAATATTTTCACCGGTATCTGCTGATTGGTTAATACACACCAATATTTGTGGCGGCTGTACCGAGACACTTGAAAATGCCGTAACAGTCATGCCGCGAACGCCATGCTTTTCCGATTGTGTGGTGATCACAGTGACGCCACTGGCCCACAGTTGCATGGCCTTCTTAAAATTCTCTGCGCTCACAGACATGAATTGCTCCCTGATAGTTGTGTTTTAAGTTCATTTTTTGCTTATGAAACAATGGCGGCTTTTGGGCGGTTTTGCTTATTTTAGCACTATAAGCCCAAGGGGCATTCAGTTCTTTGTCTTTGTGGTCTACAGTTATTTTAGTAAGCAAAATTTTGCCCAAAACTTTTGGATTTTGTCTGGAGTTGTGCATTTCAAAAAGTTTTCTATAACCGGGCAGAACTCAGTATAAACAGGCATTAAAATGTAAAGGCTGGATAATAGATTTATTTTTTGTAAAAAAATATTTAATTAGTAAAGTATGTAATACAATTGTATATTAGAGTAATAATTTTGTTTGATAAATTAAGCTATTTGTTGATCCTATTCAATTCAAGGGCCAGGGGTTTTTTATGCTATTACAGCAAAATATCAGTAAATTAGAGCGTTGTCCTATAGGAAAGAGTTGGATCGGTACATTGGCGTTGGTTCTCGGTTTGCCGATTTTACCGGGTGGCGCAGTGCTGGCAGCAGTAAATTTACCGCCAACTGCGACATCGGTAACTGTAACGACGAAGGAGGATACCAAGATCTCGGTCAAGCTGGTAGGCGCTGACCCGGAAAAGAAAAAGCTTAGCTATGCAATCGTTACTCAACCTGCACATGGTAAGGTTAATTTGTCTGGCACTACAGCGGCTTACCTGCCTGCCGCCAACTACAATAATACCGCCGTATTGCCCGATAGCTTCACCTTCAAAGCCAACGATGGCGTGTCAGATTCTGTGCCGGCGACTGTTACAGTTGTGGTGACCCCTGTCAATGACAAGCCGGTGGCACAAAATAGCAGTGTATCCGTCGTTAAAAACCAAGCCACAGCCATTGCGTTGATTGGCACCGATGTTGACCTTGATCCCCTGATTTATGTTCCTGCCGCCAAAAGCAAGATGGGCGGCACGGTTAAACTGACAGGCAACAATAGTGTTACTTACACCCCGAAATATAATTTTGTGGGTGCTGACAGCTTTACCTTTAAGGTTACCGATCCCGGCAAGGCAGTATCGCCATTGGCAACGGTCAACATCAATGTTGTCAACAACACTGCGCCGATTGCCAATGCAGGTAATGATCAGCAAGTAGGCGAAGGTGTCAGTGTTACGCTCAATGGTGGCGGAACGGATGCCGATGGCGATAAGCTCACTTATAGCTGGAAGCAGACCGCTGGCGCAGTCAACGTGGAACTTGTCGGTACTGATACAGCGACACCAAGCTTCATTGTCCCGCAAATTTCGGCTTATACCACCTTGACATTCACATTGACGGTGAATGATGGGCGTGGCGGCACGGCGCAAGACAGCGTGGATGTTTCGGTTAAAGATATACTGGGACGGATAGAAGCCGGGCGTTTCCTGGAAAGCGCCACCTTTGGGCCAACATCGGCCAGTATCGCGGAAATTCAATCCCAGGGTGTACAAGCTTGGCTGGATCAGCAATTTGCCTTGCCTGAAAGTACACTTGCCGATGGCCTGGATCACAATCAGGTGATGGCCAGGGTATTCCTCAATATGGCGAATAGTTCCGACCAGCTCCGCCAGCGTATGGTGTTCGCCCTGAGCCAGACATTTGTTGTTTCATCCAGAAAGAATAACAACGGCTTTGAATTGATCCCATGGGTGCGCCTGCTGTCACGCAACGCTTTCGGCAATTTCCGTACCTTGCTTTATGAAATGACGCTCAGTCCAGCCATGGGCAAATACCTGGATTTGGCCAACAGCCGCAAGCTGTCCGCCACCAGCGCCCCCAATGAAAACTACCCCAGGGAGTTTTTGCAACTGTTCACCATTGGCCTTTGGGAGCTGAATCAGGATGGCAGCCCTAAAAAAGACAGCAATGGCCAGCCTATCCCAACTTATAACCAGGCGAGAATAGCTGATTTTTCGCGTGCCTTGACGGGATGGACGTATCCAACCGAACCCGGCAAGGTGGCGAGTCCCCGGAATCCGGAGTATTTTGTGGGCGCTATGGAATCGCGGGCCGCCTATCATGACACCGCCAGTAAAATCTTATTGAACGGCTTGGCATTACCTGCAGGACAAACGGCGGAACAGGATTTGGCGGCAGTCATTGACAATGTTTTCAACCATCCGAACGTACCACCCTTTATAGCGACGCGGCTGATACGTTCCTTGGTAACCAGTAACCCAAGCCCAAGCTATATTCAGCGTGTCGCGGACGTGTTTGTGGATAATGGCCTGGGCGTGCGGGGTGATCTTAAAGCGGTATTGGCCGCAATTCTGAAGGATGCCGAAGCCACTGGAACACCTTCGGCGGCGCATGGCCATTTGAAGGATCCCATCGTGCATATCTTAAATCTTGGCCACGCTCTGGGCGCTCAAATTACCGATCCCAACCTGTTCCTGTACAACTTTTATAAGCTGAATGAAAAAGTGCTGTCACCTGAAAGTGTTTTCAGTTTTTATTCACCCCTGAATGCCTTGCCTGGGTATCCCTCAATGTACGGGCCGGAGTTTCAGATTTATCCGCCCAGCCAGGCCATAGAGCGTGCCAATTTCATTTACGATTTGCTTTCAGGGCAATTCGGGGCGGCCTTCAAGATTGATCTTGCACCTTTTGTGGCGGTTGCCGCTGATTCTGCGGCATTGGTTGAAAAAGTAAACCAGGCACTCCTGCAAGGGCGAATGTCCAGCCAATTGCGCCAGTTTATTTTAACGGCAACTGATGTCATTGCACCGTCCGACACACAACAGCGCGCATGGGGAGCCGTTTACCTGACGGCCATTTCCAGCGAGTATTCCGTTCAACATTAAGGTGGGAGATAAAATGATGGATGATTATAATGCTTTCAGCCGCCGCAGGTTCTTGAAGCTTTCTGCTGGCCTCACGGCATTGGGACTTTCTGGTTTATGGGCTGGCCGCTCAATGGCTGCTGTTGGTGCCAGCGATTACAAAGCCCTGGTATGCATTTACCTGGGTGGTGGCAATGATGGCAACAATACGGTTGTGCCTCTGGATGCAACACGCTACGCTGCTTATCAGTCTTTGCGCGGTAGTTTGGCGTTGGCTGGGGCTGAATTGTCAACACCGATTATGGACAAGTCGGGTAACAGTTACGCACTGAGTGCAGGGCTTGCCGAAATGACGGGGCTTTATACGTCAGGCCATCTGGCTTTAGTGTTGAATTCCGGCATGTTGTCGCAACCATTGACCCGCGCCCAGTATCTTGCCGGTCAGGGTGCGCCCAGCAACCTGTTTTCGCATTCGGATCAATCCAGTCAGGCTCAAACCGGCAACCCGGTTCCAAATGGTACAGGCTGGGGAGGACGGCTGCTTGATCTGTCGGGCGAAACCGGAAATTTAGCGGCATTATCGGTCGCATCGCCAGCGTTGTTCCTGCAGGGGCAGACAGTGGCGGGCAATACGATAGCGCCGGGCTCCAACCTCAATTTATCCGGTATGGGCTTCTGGCCAAAGGCTGCGGCGGATGCCAGACGGCAAGCCCTGGATGCAATATTGACACTGGATGGTGGCAATCCTATACGAAGTGCGGCGAACCGCAAATTTTCTGATGGCCTCAAACTATCGGACACCCTGAAATCCGTGGACAGTAAATTGACCCCATTGACCACGGTTTTTCCGTCTACGGCAATAGGCAACCAGATGAAAGAAGTGACCCGTTTGATCCGAATACGGTCTGGCATTGGACCAGGACGGCAGGTTTTTTTCTGCACGTTAGGCGGTTTTGATACCCACAGCGCGCAAAAATGGGCGCATAACTCATTGCTTTCCCAGCTTTCACAGGCAATGGCCGCCTTTTACAATGCAACTGTGGAGATAGGCCTGGATACCCAGATAACGTCATTTACCCAGTCAGAGTTTGGCCGTTCGCTGCAGCCTAGTGGAACTGGCAGCGATCATGGTTGGGGCAGCCATCATATGGTGATGGGTGGTGCGGTGCGCGGGGGTATTTATGGCGAGATGCCGGAGTTTGCCCTGGGAGGGCCGGATGATGCCAATAATCGCGGTGTGTGGATTCCCAAAATATCCACCTCGCAATTTGGCGCAACGCTTGGTTACTGGTTTGGTGTGTCCGAGGCCGATGTGGCTTTGGTATTTCCGGGGGTGGAGAAATTTTCGTCCGGCAATATTGGTTTCATGCTGTAAAAATTTGGCACGGAATGTTAGTCCTCCTTCTGATTGTTCAGACAGGCTTATTTTGCCGGAGGACGGCAGTTGTCTTTTAAAAGTTTTGCTACGGTAGAGGCGCTATGCCTTCGTCTCTACGTCTGTCATGTGAACTCAAACGTGGTAAATAGCCGTAGGCAGGTTAAATAATTTCCTGTATTTTGGTGTTCAGCCATCGCACTTTTTGGACGAGGAGGTGTTTCGTCAATTCCGATAGGAGTTTTACGGGATAGTTTTATTGTCGTTTGCCCGCGCAGCAAGCGATGCGTTAATGACTGTAACCGGGCAAGTTCGATAATACAGTCTCAGTTGTAATAATTGCCGTGTTACAATTAAAAAAACGACAAACACCTAGCTATTGTATTGCCTAATGTGTAATGGAAAAAACATGGTATTTCAAGCAGCAAGGACTACTCCTAAGCCTGTTTCAGCAAACAGAACTTTTGTTATTCCTGCTGTAATCATTTTCAGTATATTGTTTTCCGGCTGTATGGTCGGCCCCAATTTCAAAAGACCTATCGGCCCAAACCTAAAAAGCTATAAAGATACCGAACAGAAACAAGATGAGTCTCTAAGCGCCAGCACCCAACAAAAGTTGATTCTGGGTAAAGATATTCCAGGGCAATGGTGGGTATTGTTTCGCTCGCCGCAATTGAGCCGGTTGATTGAGCAGGCCATAAAACACAATCCAAATTTACAGGCCGCCCAAGCCTCACTTACCGAGGCCCAGGAAAATGCGCTTGCCCAACGCGGCTCCTTGTTTCCGTCCGTGGATGCATCTTTTTCGGATACGCGGCAAAAAGTTTCCGGCGCTATGTTCGGAAATCCGAGTTTTAGTGGATCGTTGTTCACCCTGTATAACGCATCGGTCACGGTATCTTACACTTTGGATATTTTTGGTGGCGTTCGCAGGCAATTAGAAGGCTTGAAGGCGCAAACAGAATATCAGCGCTTTCAGTTGGAAGGTGTGTTTTTGACCTTAGCCGCCAATGTGGTCACGACAGCTATAGAAGAAGCGGCTGTTCGTGAGCAAATCGCGCTGACCGAAAATATCATCCGCATCCGAGAAAAACAGCTGGCTATTGCTCAGCGGCAGTTTGCATTAGGGGCTGTCTCAAAAGTCGCTGTGTTGGCACAGCAAACCGAGCTGGAACAAATACGCACCACTTTACCAACCTTGCAACAGCAACTGGCGTTAGCGCGGCATCGCTTATCGGTATTGGCCGGCGATTTGCCGACTTATGAGCCAACCAGTCAATTCCTCCTGGCCGATTTGACCTTGCCCAATGATGTGCCGCTCAGTCTGCCGTCAAAGCTGGTTGAACAACGTCCGGACATTCGCGCCCAAGAGTCGGTGTTGCATAAGGCCAGCGCACAAATTGGCGTGGTAACGGCCAGTATTTTTCCAGATTTCACGATCAACGCCAATCTTGGCACTATTGCCACACATATTGGCGATTTGTTCATGCCCGGTAGTTTTATCTGGAGTACCGGCCTTAATCTTATGCAGCCCATATTTAAGGGCGGTGAATTTGTCCATAAAAAGCGTGCGGCTGTCGCGTCTTATCAAACAGCGGCGGGGATTTACAAAAACACCGTGTTGCAGGCCTTTCAGAATGTTGTTGATGTGCTGAGCGCGCTGGAATTTGATGCAGCGCAACTGGAAGCCCAAAAGAACGCGGCACAAGTGGCCTTGGAGACTGTTGAATTGACTCGCGAGCAATTTCAATTAGGTGCAGTAAGCTATCTGCCATTGCTCGACGCAGAACGGAATTACCAGCAAATCCGGTTAGGGCAAATTAAGGCCCAGGCAGCGCAACTGGCCGATACGGCAGCGTTATTTCAGGCCTTGGGGGGAGGCTGGTGGAATCGGCCTGAGATTTCTGCGCCCAAACAAACGGTCAAGAAAACTAAAAGTGCCATGCCCTGGTTAGAGCCTATTAAAGAAACCCTACAGGAAATCCAAAAATGATTAAACGCATGGCCATTATGCTGCTCATTGTTGGGCTGCTGTTGGGGGGTATTTTCGGTTTCATTCAGTTCAAAAACCAGATGATTAAAAAATCCATTATGGCGGGTGGTGTGCCGGTGCAAACCGTATCTACCCTAACAGCGGCAGCTATGGATTGGAATTCTGGACTGGAAGCGGTGGGTACTGTACGTGCAGTGCAGGGTGTTGACGTGAGTTCTGAAGTCGCCGGTATAATCGAACAGATTTATTTTAGCCAAGGCGATAATGTCAAGGCAGGTTCCCTGTTGGTGCAACTGCGCGATCAGGAAGAACAGGGCAAATTAAAGTCATTAACCAGCGAAGCGGAAATGGCGCGTATCACCTATAACCGCGACAAGGCGCAGTTGCGCGCCCAGGCGGTCAGTCAGCAAACAGTCGATGATGACAAGTCTAAGCTTGATATTTCGCTCGCCCATATTGCCGAACAGCGGGCATTAATCGCTAAAAAGCGCATACTGGCTCCGTTTGACGGACAATTGGGGCTTCGCAACGCGGATTTGGGGCAGTATCTGGATGCCGGTGTAGCTATTGTTAGCTTGCAGGCTCTACATGATGTTTATGTCGATTTTTTTATGCCGCAGCAGGCTTTGGCTATTCTGAAAACAGGGCATCAGGTTGTTGTGAAAACCGATGTCTATCTCGAACAGGAATTTCCTGGCGAGATTACGGTGATTAATCCAAAAGTGGATGAGAAAACCCGTAACGTAAAAATCAGGGCAACGTTGGCGAACCCCGACCATAAGCTTCTGCCCGGTTTGTATGTTACGGTGAGTATCGACACAGATCGCCAGCAACACCTCATTACGCTGCCGCGCACGGCGATTAGCTTTAACCCTTACGGTGCGCTGGTTTATCGGCTGGAAAACGGCGGCAAAGACGATAAAGGTCAAGCTAAATTGGTCGCCAGACAAGTGTTTGTCACTACCGGTGAAACGCGCGGCGATCAAATTGCCGTTACCCAAGGCATACAGGAGGGCGATACCATCATAACTTCGGGGCAAATGAAGCTGCGTAATGGCTCGCCGGTGCGTGTAGACAACAGCGTGCAGCCTAAAAATGATGCTGCGCCCGCACCTGTTGACCAGTAAGCCGCCATGAATATAACCGATATTTTTATCCACCGTCCGGTATTGGCCACGGTAGTCAGCATGATACTGCTGGTGTTGGGTCTACGTGCTGTCGTTAGTTTGCCCGTGTTGCAGTACCCACGCACGGAAAATGCGGTGGTGACCATCACCACGGCGTACTATGGCGCTGATCCCGATGTTATCGCCGGATTCATTACCACACCGTTGGAAAATATTATTGCCGAAGCCAATGGCATAGACTATCTCACCTCAAATAGCCGTAGCGGCATGAGCACAATTACTGCCAATTTACGGCTTAATTATGACCCTAACAAGGCACTCACCGAGATTAACTCAAAAATCAGTTCGGTATTAAACCAGTTGCCTCCAGAAACGCAACGTCCTGAAGTCAATGTGGCCATTGGCGAAACGACGGATGCCATGTATCTGGGTTTTTCCAGCGCCGCTCTGCCCGCCAATAATATCACCGATTATTTGACTCGTTCAGTACAGCCGCGATTACAAGCGGTGGAAGGTATTCAGGTCGCAGAATTATTGGGCGGCAAGAATTTTTCCCTGCGTGTCTGGCTAGATCCGGACAAGCTGGCGGCTTATAGCTTAACCGCATCGGATGTCAGTG
>SBAV01000440.1 GCA_005239965.1 Methylobacter tundripaludum | reverse complement strand
TTGTAAAAGGGGGGGGGAAAGGAGGGATTAGATAAGGCGAATGTAGCAGCCACCTGTCGTTAGTAAAGCTTAAGCGCATGTCATCAAACAACTGCCAAACCGTATCGTGTTGTCGCCAGGCAATACCGCCGGTTTCTGAGCTGCCGTAGATTTCAATCACCTGCTGGCCGCTATTTTCGTGAATCTGTTGTTTGGTTGCCTCATGCAATGCACCGCCGGAACTGAAAATGGCAGTTAATCCGGCAATACCCTGCCACGGTGAGTTTTGATCCAGACGCTTTAAATGGGCGGGGCTGGCAACCCAACAGGCGGAACCATCCTGAATGTTATTAACCAGTGTTTCGGGATTGATATAAATCGAACTGTGAAAACAGCGGCCTGCCGACAGCGGCCATAACACCCGAAACAGCAAACCGTAAATATGTTGCTGGCTGACGGTTGCTAAAATTTCCGAATTGCCCAGTAACGATCCCCACTGATTTTCCAATGCGGCAATTTCAAGCTGGAGCTGAATCAGGCGTTTTTCTATGGGTTTAGGCTCTCCGGTAGAACCGGAGGTAAAAATAACCAGACTCGTTTCTGCAAGATTCAACGGCGATAACGTCACATCAGAATGGTCTGTTGCTGTCAGGTGATAATCAAACGGCAGACTAGCATCCCAATCGCCGATTAATTGGCAACCGTATTGCTGAAGAAGCTGTGTGGTGCCGGGTCGGTTATTGCCGGCAATCCAGGCTTGTTTTCCGGCATGAAACAATGCGAATAACAGCACGGCAAACGGATAGGCATCATCCGTGTATAACGCATAACGCTGACATGGCTGGGCTTGCAGTTGTTTTACCCAATAGCGCACTGCCGCATTAAACGCATCGGCGTGAAAATAGCGCCTATCATGATAGGCAATGCGGGTTGCAGGATGTCTTTCTATCAACGCGCAATCTGACAGGCTAATACAGTTATCGGACATGTTTTTGTGTTTTTATCCTGACCAGGTATTCGCCAACAAACAAGATGCCCATTAACAGGTACGCGATGAAACCGTTGTATAAACTCCAGATTTCGATGCTACTCCAAAGTGCAGTTGCCAAGGCAATGCTGCCGTTGACAATAAAAAATCCGCACCAGATTTGGGTCACTCGACGGGTATAAATAACACCTTCTGGCGGTAGGTCGGGATGCTGGATTCTGGCTATACGTTCGATCAAACTGGGCGGTGAAAACAGGCTCCATGAAAAAAGCAGCAACATTGCGGCATTAGCGATAACCGGATAAAACCGTAAGGTCAGTAGTTGATTGCTCCAGATAGCGAAACCAAAATAAACCATACCGACCATCAACAATGGACTGCTCCAGTGTTTGACAGCACAACTGGCAATCAGCCTGATGCTCAACAACGCAACCAGAATGCTCGCTATTTTCCAAGGCTCTAAATAACGTATCCCGAAATAAACGGCAAACGGGTAGAGTAGGGTTAATAGGCCGATGATGGTGTTTATCATTACGCGCATGTTAATGATCCATAGGAGATGACTTGTCGTTCCTTCTACTAAAACGTAAAAACGATGTCAACTTACCTTGATAACACAGTTCGTTACGAATCAACACAATCAACACAGACGTAACCATCCGGCGCATACCAGCCACGTTCGTCAGCTCCCATCATCATTTCTGGGGGACAATCGATAGTGACAGTTTGCTGCATAGTGGCTCCTAAAGTAACTCTGAATATGAAATTTTGTTGATGCTGGACAATCCCATTAAGCATTTGACGACGCAACAGAAATGGCTAGCTTCAAAACGGTAAAAAGCACGTAATACCCATTCCAGTTCCAAAATGACAGTCACTGGAACGAATATTTGTTCGGATTCGGTCAAAATACGGCGAGCAATCGGGCGTTGTTTGGCTGCCTCTGGATCATTTAGCTCATCGACATAAAAGCGAGCCAGAATGTTGGTATCGATGCCAATCATTGAGCTTCTTTCATGGCTTGGGCGACATCAAATTCCGATAAATGTCTTTCGCCCGGCTGTTTACAAACCAACAGACCGTAACCCTCTTCGAGGTGAGTTGGTTGAGTGCGATGTTTTATTTCAATTCTCAAACCGGAATTTTCGATAATCAAATTCAGTTGGGTATCCGTGGTAATCCCCAGTTGCTTGTGAACGTCGATAGGTATGACGACTTGACCTTGTTCTGAAACGGTTACTGTTTGCATGATGTCACCTTCAAAAAATTTTTATAGCTAGCTTCAGTATGCTAGCGGCTCACTATTCTGGCAATAAAATATAAATTATATACAAAATAGGCACACACTTTTCGTACCCCTACTCAGTTCATGTAAAGTACTTTTGTTTTAAGCTTGAATTTATGTTCGGGCGCTATACTGCGACGTGACTGCGCTCATACAGTGAACATTTAGGCAAGTAATCGATGGTTTTTAAACACCAAATAGGTGTTGGGAAAAAAATAATAATAATGAAGAACAATTCAACTCGGAAAAAAGTTCTCCTCATTGGCAGGAGTTTGACGTTATGTATGACGACTTGTTTTTTAATAACAACGAGTTATGCAAGTGAACTAGATAACAGTACCAACATCAATAAAAGCCAGCTCGCTACAGACACAAAAACAGATTCGACCGCCGTCGCCTTACCGGATCTTGAAGTCACAGAAACCGGCACCACCAGCATTGCCGTTTCCGGCTCCAGCATCGTGTTAGATAAAAAAACCTTATTTAGGGATCATGTCGCCAACGTCAACGAGGCCTTACGCAAAGCCCCCGGTGTATATGTTCGTGACGAAGAAGGCATGGGCATTCGCCCCAACATCGGCATACGCGGTATGAACCCGTTCCGCTCCACCAAAATCCTGTTTATGGAAGATAGCCTGCCGTTCAATTTTGCGCCCTATGGTGACAACGATATTTACTACCATCCTCCCGTTGAACGTTACGACGGCATCGAAGTTTTTAAAGGTGCCGACCTTATCCAGTTCGGACCCCAGACCATCAGTGGTGCCATTAATTATCTGACTCCGAGAATACCCAATACACCAGGTGGTTTTGCCAGTTTTACCGGCGGGAACCGTGATTATTTGAATGGTCATCTTCGTTATGGTGGTATGGCAGACAACCTTAAGATAGTTGATCGGGCTGGCGGCTTGATTGATTTTATCCATAAGGAAGGCAGCGGTGCCCGTGATAATACCTTTGCTCAGCTCGATGATGTTAATCTCAAAGGTGTCATTGACATTAACGATAAAAACACGCTGACAGTGCGGGGGGACTATTATCGGGAAGATTCACAGTCAACCTTTGGTTTAACCCAAAGAGAATACGACAATTTCGGCCAGTTTTATAATCCTTTCAAAAACGACCACTATACAACTGAACGCTTTGGAACCTCGGCAACGCATGAATTTCGTTTTAATGATGATGTAACCTTATCGACCAGTTTTTACTGGTCAAAATTTAGCCGCGATTGGTGGCGGCAAATGAACCAGCAACCGACCGATCCTGCACAAAGGCCTGATGGCAGTTTTTCGGCGGGTGAGCAATGTGGCATAGCTTTTCGTGATGCGCGTTTAGCGGGGCAGCGTGTTGATGTTGACAGCTGTAATTTTACCCGTGGCCGGTTGCGTGATTATGAAACCTGGGGATTTACGCAGAACCTGCACGCCAAACACCAGTTGTTTGGCATTGATAGCGAATTCGATGCCGGTTACAGAACTCATTTTGAGACCCAGCACCGGCTAACAGTGGACGGCAACAGCCCCACGGCTCGTACCGGCAATATCATCGAAAATAATGACCGTTTCGCAGATGCCTATTCAGGATTTGCCCAAAACCGCTTTTTATGGGGTGATTGGACGGTTACGCCAGGTGTACGGGTCGAATCGGTCAGTTATCAGCGTAGAAATAATCTCCCTGACGGCAAGCAAGGGCAATCCTCGTTAACCGAAGTGTTGCCATCATTTGCGATGACTTATACGCCTATTGATGAAGCCACCTTATTTTTTGATATGCACAGAGGATTCGCTCCACCACGCGTTGAAGACAGTGTTTATGCCAATGGCCAGAGTGTCGAAATTAGTGCAGAAAAAAGCTGGAATTATGAATTGGGTGTACGCAGTCAACCGATGGTCGGTATGAAAATGGAATTGACCTATTTTCATAATGATTTTGATACATTGACCGTATTAGGAACGGTCGGTGGCAACGATACCCCGGTAGCGCAAGGTTCAGCCTTGTTTGAAGGCATTGAATTTATGAATCGTATTGATGCCGGTGAAATGTTTAACTGGGAGCATAATCCCTATTTGCAAATTGCCTATACCTGGTTGCCGACCGCGCAAAGCACCTCACCTTTCCATTGTATGCCGTTGTCTGACGGTACTGTATCGCCTGCTTGCCCTGGTGGTAATGTTTTTGGTTCGGAATCGGGTAAACGCTTGCCTTACACGCCGGAGCATTTATTGACCGCTACAGTAGGTTATTCGCACCCCAATGGTTTTGATGCCCATTTTGAAACGGTTTTTGTTGCCGATCAGTTTGCTGATTTCATGAACCTAAACAGCGGCATCGACCATCCCAACGGCCCAAATAGCCCTGCCGCCCTATCGGGTCAATACGGCAAGATCAGCGACTATGTGGTTGTTAATTTTGCCACGTCCTATAAGGTTCAAAAAAATCTGACCTTGTACGTGTCGCTGAAAAATATGCTCGACAACACTTATATCGTTGACCGTGTACGCGGTATCTTGCCGGGTTCACCACGTCTTGTGCAGGCTGGCTTTAAATACGACTTTTAACGGCCATGATGTTAACTTCTAATCAAACCAACTTAAGATAGGTAACGATACGTTATGGCGAATCCGATTATTGATTCTCATCAATTAACCAAGTTTTTAATACGTTTCCAGGCTATTTGTGGCTTAGTGCTACTGATTATGATTAGCGGCCTGGATTTATTTTTTCCAACCCAGTATGCATTAAAAGCCACCGTACATGGTATTAGCGCTATTTCGGCATTGGTTGTGGCTACCTACATGACGCACCGCGCCTATTTTTTGTTGCGTGGCAGCAAAGTCCATTACCAATCGCTAAGAAACTGGGCAGTAGGAGCTACGTTGCTTAATTTTTTGGGGGCTGTCAGTGGTAATTGGATTTACATGCGCTACCGTGGTCAAGATGGCCCTAAAGAATGGATTATGCAGAATGCCGCTGAATTTCATAAAGTCCTCATGGAGTTTAAGGAGTTCGTCTCGCTGTTCCCATTTCCCTTGATGGTTATAGCCACTTTTACGCTATTTTTCTACCAAGATCGCATCAATTTACGTCACGACATGAAGCAATTTATGGCCATCCTCATGATGGCCGCCTGGTTCTTTTTAATGCTGGGTTTTATGTCGGGGTTAATTTTGGCAAAACTACGCTTTGTTTAAAGGGAAATACGATGAAGACGAACACATCAAACACAAAAAAATTGGATACACTCGAACAAGATGATATACCGATTTATTCAGGCCCTATTGTTGCGGCAACCTTGTCGGTATTATTGAGTTTATTGACTTTGGTGGTTACACACCATATATCACGTTTAACAAAAGGTTTGGATCAGATGATCCATTCTTACGGATACTGGATACCTGGCTCCACAGGTACCGGCCCTGACGGCAGTATTGGTTCTTACAGTGGTAAAGAAACATTAGCCTTACTTGTTTGGGCTGTACTCTGGCCGCTGTTCCATTATTTATGGCGAAAACAGGATTTTTCGCTAAGTGCACTGACTCCGCTAGTTATCTGGGCTTTGATTTTTCTGATGCTAGGCTTGTTTCACCCCCTCATTGATCCTGTGGTGTTATTTATTGCCGGTTTTTTTGGCTATGCCGCGCCTTAAAAAAAATCATCGCCGCTTCCAACAATACCAAGCCCGTCTGTTGGGGTGCGTGTGCGAACCCCAACAATAACCCCCATACGTTGGGCATTGTTACTTCACAGCCCAATGAATTCAATGACATCTGCCACAAAAAACGTAAAACAAGCCTCATTGTTGACAATATTGACTGGCGAGGTAAATCATCGTTCCCTGCTTGGCTTATTGGCTATTTTGGTGGTGTTGCTGCATGTTATCGGCATGATCTGGTTATTGCAACCTACAGATACAGTCAAGCAAGTTAAAGCCCTCAAGATTGTGGAAGTGATATTAGCTCCAAAGCCCAAAATAGAACCTAAGCCAGAGCCGAAACCAAAGCCAAAAGCCGTACAACCTAAAATCCCACCCAAAAAGAAAGCGGGTAACCCCCCTGTTAAAGAGAAATCGCCGGTTATACACAAACAGCTTGCACAACCCAAGCCAAAATCGGTGCAAAAACCCATCGAAAACCCTAAACCGCAAGTCGTTGTCCACAAATCGGTAGAGCCACCACGACCACAGCCCGTGTTGACCCGTAAACCGACAATGGCGCCGGCTCCTACAACCTTTGCCAATTCCGCTAAAAAATGGACTCCACCGGTTTATACCTCATCTGAATTTTCTTCGGCATCAAAATCCACTGTCAGAAAGGCTTCTGAAAAAACCGGTAATGATGGCCATGACAACAATAACGTCTCTTCGGGCGTGCTTGAATTGGTGCAGACAAAACCCAGTTACCCTATGCGGGCAAAAAACCGGAACATCGAAGGTTGGGTCAAAATAGAATTCACCGTAACCGCATCGGGAACGGTCACTAATGCTCATGTTGTTGGCGCTTCACCGCCTGGAATATTTGATGATGCCGCCTTGGCGGCTATCCAACGATTCAGGTTTAAAGCTAAGATGGTCAGTGGTAAGCCTGTTAATGGTGTGGCGACGAAAAGGTTTAACTTTAATTTAAATTAAATTAAAAATTTTAAGCACCTCATATAATTAACAAAAACAAGGTTATTTCTAATGTTTCAAACTATTCCCCCCACTCTTATCATCGATGGCACTTTGTACGCTTTACTGGTTTTTTCGGTGGTAACTTGGACACTGGTTGTTTTTAAATCCTGGCAATTTTGGAAAAACAGCGCCTGGAACCGCAGTTTTAACCAAGCATTTTGGAATACCGCCTCGTTAACAGAGGCCAGCGCCTTGCCTGAAAACAGCTTCAGAGGGCCGCAAGCGCGTATTGCCAGACAAGGTTTAACCTGGTTGGCAGAGCGTCGAAACTCATCTGGTAAACCGCTCAAATTCCACGGGACTCCAGGTGAATTGTTGGAACAATCCATGTTGGTACAAATGCAAAAAGAGGAGCATCTTATGGAAAGTGGTCTAACTATGTTGGCTAGTATCAGTAGCACCGCGCCCTTTGTTGGTTTGTTTGGCACAGTATTGGGCATCATGCATGCCATGCACCAGATTACTGCCAGTGGTTCAACGAGCCTGGATGTGGTGGCGGGGCCTATCGGTGATGCACTGATTGCTACCGCCGTCGGTATAGCCGTCGCTGTACCCGCTGTGTTGGCCTATAATTTTTTCGTACGCCGTGCCAAGCTACACCGTGTTGGTTTGGAAAACTTTGTGGTCAGCTTTATGCACGCGGCCTTAAGTTCAGAACTCCAAACAAAGGAATAATCATGGCTTTTAAACCGCGATCAGATAGTGATGGTGCCATGAGCGAGATCAACGTCACGCCGCTGGTTGATGTGATGTTGGTATTGGTGATTATTTTACTGGTCACCGCGCCCTTATTGACACAATCCGTTCATGTCACCTTACCGAAAACATCCGAAACCACACCCAACATAGACGCACAACCGTTACAACTGGGCATCGATATGCAAGGCGGCATAACCCTGAACAAGCAGCCGGTCGAAAATTTAGCCGCATTGGAAACGACGTTAAAGACTGAGTTTGCCAAAAATAAGGACATTGCCGTGCATTTGTATGCCGATCAAGGTGTGGTGTACAAAAAAGTTGCTGAAGTCATGGCTACTGTGCAACAAGCCGGTATTGCCAAAATTGCGTTCGTAACGATTGAAGAATAGGTAAGTTAAGCACATGCGTCTGCTACTCGTTGAAGACGACCTTGCTTTATCCCGTTCTTTGAAAATGGATTTAGAATCGGCTGGTTATGCCGTTGATACGGCAACCGATGGTGAGGGTGGAGAATTTTTAGGAATGACCGAGAATTATGATGCTGTCATTCTTGACTTGGGGTTACCTAAAATATCAGGGCTGGACGTATTAAGACGATGGCGTGCAGCTAACAACAGTGTGCCAGTAATCGTGCTGACCGCCCGCGATGCCTGGCATGAAAAAGTGGATGGTTTTAAGGCTGGAGCGGATGATTATTTAGGAAAGCCTTTTCATATTCAAGAATTATTAGCACGGCTGCAAGCCTTATTAAAACGGGCATACAACCAAAGCCAAAGTGCTTTGCAAATAGAAGGGTTGATTTTAAATGAAGAGCAACAAGCCGTTATCATTAATGGCGAAGCAATTAATTTAACGGCGATTGAATACCGATTATTACGTTATCTTATGTTACATCCTGGTAAAGTACTCAGCAAAGCCCATTTAGGCGAACATATTTATGAGTATGAAGCTGACCCTGACAGCAATGTGATTGAGGTTTATATCAACCGTTTACGTAAAATTGTCGGTAATGACTTAATTGCGACCCGCCGTGGCCAAGGTTATGTGTTTGGCCAAAAACCATGATGTCGTTGCGGAAGCGACTCAATGTTGGTTTGGTGGCCATTTTGTGTGTTGTTTTTGTTATGCATTGGCTAGCCGCCGATTGGATCATTCGTTCCGTTGCCGAAAAACAAATGGCTACCCGGTTAAGGGAAGATGGTGAATCCATATTCGAAACGATGTCTTTTGACAGCAATGGCCAGTTGAATTTAAAGAGTATTTACGCTGGTTCAGTCTATAACCACCTTGTTTCAGGGCATTATTATTCAATACAAATTGATAAACAGCGCTATTATTCGCCTTCTTTACGTCAGCGCCCGTTAACTATAAAAACCCCGCTCCCCGATCCTGGTCAATTGCAACTTTATCACCAGAACAAAGGGCCTGAACAGCAACCGATTTTGGTTTTGGTTCAGGTGCTTGAAAAATATGGCCATCTTGTAACCATTACCACTGCCGAAGAACTGTCTTCCGTTGATCATGACATCACATCTATCCGTGTCGCTTACTTTGGTTTGTCATTAACGGTGTTATTTTGTGCAATTGCATTGCAAAGCATTGACGTGAAGCGTTCGCTCTGGCCACTAGCAAAAGTACGCCGAGAACTTGAAGACATTACCAGCGGTCATCAACAACAGATCACTGCCGAAGTTCCATTTGAGATCAAGCCATTAGTGAAGGAGATTAATCACTTGCTCGCCTTGGTTGTACGGCGACTTCAACAATCGCGCACAGCTATTGGCAATCTGGCGCATGCCTTAAAACCTCCGCTGGCCATGATGTTTAGAGTAGCGGAACATCCTATTTTTAAGGAATATCCTGAATTGCGCCAACAGTTGCAAACTCAAACTGATGTAATACATCTGTGTATTGAACGTGAACTCAAGCGAGCACGGATTGCAGGCAACCAACAAGCTAGCATGTCTTTCAATCCCGCCGAGGAGTTAATGGCATTATCAAAATTACTCAAAAATATTTATGCAGAAAAACAGTTAGATATTAATGTCGATGCCCCCAATTTCTTGGTGAATTTTGATCGGGAGGATATGCTGGAAATGATCGGCAATTTACTCGACAATGCCTGCAAATGGGCAAAACATGAAATCAGTGTTGAGGTCATGTTTTCACAGAAGCTGACCGTTTCGGTGGCAGATGATGGCCCTGGATGTGATGAACTAGATGCTCAATCGCTTACTCAACGCGGGTTAAGGTTGGACGAATCCATACAAGGACATGGCCTTGGCTTGGCCATTGTCCTTGATATCGTGAAATGTTATGAGGGTGTTTTGGATATTGGTCGCAGTAAAGCGCTAGGGGGTTTCCTTGCTACGGTACGTTTACCTTTAAAATCAATCTATAGACTTTCAGATAAATAATTTCCACAGTCTCTTCCAATACTAAATGAGTCTGACAGACGAATAAGCCTCGTTCATGATAAGAGAATGAAACTAATCATGAACATAAACGACTAAAAACCATAGAGCAATTGGAACAGCTTTTAACCGGCACCCAGGCCATCGCCTTTGTGGTGGCGAGCAGTAAGCAGGATATTTACCGGGACATACAGCGAACACTGGTTGTTTTCAGATACCCGACTTTGGATAAAGCTTCAAAAGGCATAGTGGTGCGTTTCCTGATCAAAATTACCGGCTATTCAAGGCAACAGGTTACGCGCTTGGTCAAGCAATACCGCGACACAGGGAAGGTCGAACGACAGCAGCGCACGCATCAAGGTTTTAAGAGTATTTACACCGCTGAAGATATTCGCTTGCTGGCCGCCCTGGATGAACGCCATAACACCCTCAGCGGGCCTGCCACCAAAAAGTTTTGCGAACGTGCTTACAGCTTGTTTGGCCAAACACAATACCAGCGTTTGGCTGGCATATCCGTTGCCCATTTGTATAACCTCAGAAAGTCGAAACCCTATCTTCGGCAACGCTACCCCCTTGAAAAAACACGTCCCAAAGTGGTGCCCATCCCTTACCGAGGTGATAACGTGGACGATATGGGCGATAATTTGCCACGCATCAATTTAGGGTCAGGTCGTACCGCGAAAGCGATCACTGCTGGTGCTGAACATACTTGCGCGTTCTGGACGACAACACGGTTAAATGCTGGGGGTTTAATTCTTTCGGTCAACTCGACCTTGGCGATAAAGCTGATCGAGGTGATAACGTGGGCGAGATGGGCGATAAATTACCACGCGTAGACTTGGGCAAGTAAAAAGTAGTAATTTTGTGTGTTGTTTTCTTTTGTAAGGCCGTTTTTAAAACTATGAAACCATCAATAGCCTTAGCTTGCCACCGAGAAGCCGTGCAACAAGCCGTGCTACGCTTTCGCACGGTTAACCCACGCGTGTTTGGTTCTGTTCTTCATGGCGTAGACAAAGACGGTAGCGATTTGGATTTGTTAGTGGATACTTTACCAAATACCACACTGTTTGATTTAGGTGGTTTGCAAATTGAATTGGAAGAATTGCTGGGCGTTCCGGTTGATTTGTTAACGCCTGGGGATTTATCGCCAAAATTCCGCGACCAAGTGCTGGCCGAAGCTCGCCCCGTATGATTGAAAACCGTCTACCTGATTACCTTGATCACATGCTGGAAGCCACAAAACTGGCTTGCTGCTATGTGAAAGGTATGCCTAAAGAAGACTTTATGGCAGATAAGCGCACCCAGCAAGCCGTGATTATGAATTTGATTATTTTAGGCGAAGCCGCGACTAAACTGATTAAAGATTACAGCGAATTTCTCGATCAATATCCTGACGTGCCGTGGCGGAGTATGAAGGGTATGCGTAATCGCATCGCACACGGTTATTTCGACATTAACTTGGATACCGTTTGGGAAACCGTGCAAATGTCTTTGCCGCAATTACTGGAACGCTTGCCGGATATACGCGAAGCGGCTGAAAAACAAAACTAAACAACCACCAGCTAAAAGCTGGTGGGTTTAGGATGCAATCGACTGAAAGTTGAAATACACGTCGGCTCAACGACGTGTTTAAGGTCATCTCCTTATACACATCTTTTCAGAATCGTGGGAGGCGACAGTTTAACTCATTGATTTATCGATTGTAGTCATGAGTCCAAAAATTGCACCGATGTAAATTAGCTGTTTTTAACGCCCTGATTCATAAGTTCTATCAGACTTGTGTATAAGGAGATGATCTATACTCCATGTCTCATCTCGATAAAATTTCCATTTTATCAATATATTCAATTGCCGAAGATGAAATCTACCCGCCTAAAAGGCGGGGGTTTTGACCTTGATTATGGAAATAAAGTCGAGTGCTTCTCGTTGCTTTTCTTCAGGCAACGTTGAAATTTTTGTCAAAATTTCTTGGGCTAATAAATTCATCTACATCCCCTATGCTTGATTGCTACACCAAAAACCCCCACATATCATGCTCATCCGCCTCTTCCAACTGTACATCAACAAATTCGCCCACCTTAAGATGCGTCGCGCCATCAATAAAAACCTGGCCATCAATTTCAGGCGCATCCGCTTTGCTTCTGGCGACAGCGCCTTCTTCCACCACTTCATCAATCAACACGGTTTCAATCCTGCCCACCCTGCGCTGTAACCGTTCTGCGCTGATTTCAGACTGGTGCGCCATAAAACGCGCCAAACGGGCTTCCTTAACGTCTTCAGGGACTGCATTGGGCAACTCGTTAGCCACCGCGCCTTTTACCGGCGAATAAGCAAAGCACCCTACCCTATCCAATTGCGCTTCGCTCATAAAATCCAGCAATTCTTCAAATTCCTGTTCGGTTTCGCCTGGAAAGCCAACAATAAACGTGCTACGCAACGTAATATCGGGGCAAATACTACGCCAGGCTTTGATTCGCTCCAGATTATTCTGACTTGCTGCCGGCCGTTTCATCAGTTTTAAAATACGAGGGTTGGCATGTTGAAACGGAATATCCAGATACGGCAGAATTTTACCTTCCGCCATCAACGGAATCACATCATCCACATGCGGATACGGATACACATAGTGCATCCGCACCCACACATCCAAATCGCCCAAAGCGTTAGCCAAATCATAAAAACGGGTGTTAACGGCACGACCATACCAATCACGTTCCTGGTATTTCAAATCCAGACCGTAGGCGCTGGTATCTTGCGATACGATCAGCAATTCTTTGACACCGGCATTGGCCAAACGCTCAGCTTCCAGCAGCACATCGTCAACCGGCCTACTGACCAAATCACCGCGCATGGAAGGAATAATGCAAAAAGTGCAACGGTGATTGCAGCCTTCGGAAATTTTTAAATACGCATAATGGTTCGGCGTCAATTTTATGCCTTGAGGGGGCAACAAGCTGATAAAGGGATTATGCGGCGGTGGCAAATGCTCATGTACGGAAGCCACCACCTCATCGATGGCATGGGCGCCGGTAACTTTCAATACTTGCGGATGACGGGCGCGAATTTCAGCCTCACGTGCGCCCAAACAACCGGTGACAATCACTTTGCCGTTTTCTGCCAGTGCCTCACCGATGCTATCCAAAGATTCTTCCACCGCCGCATCAATAAAGCCGCAGGTGTTGACAACCACCAAATCTGCGTCTTTATAGGTGGGGGAAATGTTATAACCCTCTGAACGCAGCTGGGTTAAAATTCTTTCGCTGTCTACCAGCGCCTTGGGGCAACCCAGGCTAATAAATCCTACGTTTGGTGCGGTCATTTAAGTCTCGATAAATGTTAAACTATAAATAATATAGATACTTTCCCCTTTGGAAGGGGACATGAGTTCATCCACCGGCTTCTATCTGGCGGTGGGTTTCGCCCTACGGATAAAGTCGGGCATGGATTGGAACATTTTACAAGATAATCATCACAAGGTGTCGACTATGGCTGTAGAAACAGGGGTTTTAAAACGCTACTCGGAAGGCGCGGAAGCAAGGCAGGCCGATTTATGCTGTCCGGTAGATTATGACCGTACCTTATTGGCCATGTTGCCACAAGAAATCATCGACAAAGATTATGGCTGCGGTGACCCGTCCCGTTATGTCAAAGAAGGCGACATTGTGCTGGACTTGGGTTCGGGTTCCGGCAAAATCTGTTACATGGCCGCGCAATTGGTGGGCTTAGAAGGCAAAGTCATCGGCGTGGACATGAACGATGATATGTTGAATCTGGCCCGAAAATACCAGGATGAAATGGCGGGAAAACTGGGTTCCAACCGTGTGGAATTCGTCAAGGGCCAAATCCAGGATTTGACATTGGACTTGGAAGCCATGAACAAACACTTGGGCGAAAACCCTATCCATAAAGCAGAAGACATTCTTGTCTTGCGTGACTGGCAAGACAAGCAACGCCGCGAATCACCTTTAATTAAAGATAATTCTGTCGATCTGGTTATTTCCAATTGCGTACTGAACCTGGTGCATGACAGCGATAAGGAACAACTGGTACAGGAAATCTTCCGCGTTGTTAAACCCGGTGGCCGCGTGGCCATCTCGGATATTGTCAGTGACGAACACGTACCCGAACGCCTCAAGCAAGATCAGCAACTCTGGAGCGGCTGTATTTCCGGTGCCCTGCAAGAACATGAGATGCTGGAAGCGTTTGTTAAGGCCGGCTTTGCCGGTGTCTGTTACGACAAATGGGAAAACCAGCCCTGGCAAGTCGTGGAAGGCATTGAATTTCGCGCCATCACCATCACCGCCATCAAGCCGCTCAATGAACCGTGTATAGACAAAGGCCATGCCGTTATTTATCGCGGCCCTTATTCCGAAGTCTATGATGATGAAGGCCATGTTTACTATCGCGGCCAACGCATGGCCGTGTGCGAACGCAGTTATAAATTCCTTACCGGCGGCACTTATGGGGATAGTTTTATTGGCATCGCCCCTGCCGAAGATGTGCCCGGCACACCCTGGAATTGTCCTAGCGGCAGTATCCGTAGTGTTTTAGAAAGCAAAAGCGGAATACATGAAAACACGTGCAGTCCGAGCGGCGGCTGTTGTTGATAACAAATGCAGTTCCTTTGCAATACCCTCGAACGGCCTTTGAAATCGTTCGAGGATTGACGCTTTATAAGTAAGTAACCAAAAGTTTTGTAACAGAATGAAAAAATTATCTGTCCCCATTATTTACCACGAAGGACACGAAAACCACGAAGAAAAACAGTTAACTTCGTGTCCTTCGTGGTAAATAATGGGGACAGATAATTTTTTCATTCTGT